>DXDO01000130.1 GCA_019115425.1 Candidatus Agathobaculum merdigallinarum
CCGCCTGCCGGTCGCGTCCGCGCAGCTCAAGAGCGCGATCCTGCTCGCGGGCCTGTATGCCGAGGGCCAGACCACGGTCATCGAACCCGCCCCCTCGCGCGACCATACCGAGCGCATGTTCCGCGCGCTGGGCGTAGAGGTCGAGACGCACGGCAATACCATCACGCTCGACCCGCCCGAGGACCTGCGCGCGGTGGACATCGCCGTGCCCGGCGATATCTCGTCCGCGGCGTTTTTCCTCGTTGCAGGCGCAATCGTTCCGGACAGCGAGCTGACCATCCGCAATGTCGGCGTCAACCCGACGCGCACGGGTATTCTGGACGTGCTGCGCGACATGGGTGCAGATATTTCCATCTCGAATTTCCGCGACAACGCGGAACCGGTCTGCGATCTGACCGTCAAACATAGTGCGCTCCGCGGCGTGGAGATCGGCGGTTCGATCATCCCCCGCCTGATCGACGAGCTGCCTGTCATCGCAGTCGCGGCGGCCTTCGCGGAAGGCGAGACCGTCATCCGCGACGCGCAGGAGCTCAAGGTCAAGGAGTCCAACCGCATCGCAGCCATGGTCAATGAGCTGACCCGTGCGGGCGTAGACGCGGAGGAGACCGAGGACGGCATGATCATCCGCGGCGGCAAAACGCCGCGCGCTGCATCGTTTGAGACCTATGGGGATCACCGCATCGCCATGAGCCTTGCCGTGCTCGCGCTTGCCGCCGAGGGCGCAAGCCGCATCAACGACCCTGATGTTGTCGCCATCTCCTATCCCGACTTCTTCGATACGCTGACACAGTTGGGGGGCTGAGGACATGCTGCTGACCATGGAAGATTTCCGCGCGTTCGAGCCGCAAAAGCCGACCTACGCACTCATCGGCTGGCCGCTCGGCCACACGATGAGCCCCGAGCTGCATGCACAGCTGTTTGCGGCCTCCGGCCAGGACGCGGATTACATCGGCATCGCCGTACCGCCGGAGGATCTGGAGGAAGCGTTTGCTCTGGCAAAGCGCAAGCTGTGCGGCATCAACTGCACCATCCCCCATAAAAAGGCGGTTATTCCGCTGCTCGACGAGATCGACACCGCCGCGCGTGATCTGCACTCCGTCAATACCGTGGCCTTCCGCGACGGCAAGGCGGTCGGCTATAATACGGATATTCTTGGCTTTGCAGAGTCGCTCAAACGGGACGGCATCTCCCTGCGCGGTAAAAAGGTGCTGCTGCTGGGCTACGGCGGCGCAGCTTCGGTCATGGCCTACCACTGTGTGACGCAGGGTGCATATCTGACCATCACCGGCCGCAATCTGGAAAAAGCTGCGGCGCTGCAAAAACAGCTTTGCGCGGCCGTATCCGGCGCGCATGTCGCGGTATACAGCCGAAGGCATATCCCGCGCGATATCCAGATCGTGCTCAACTCCACCCCTGTCGGCATGTATCCCAAGGAGAATGCCGCTCCCCTGCACTATCTGCCGCACAAGACCGAATACGTATTCGACGCGATCTACAATCCGCCCGTGACCGCCACCATGAAGCTGGCAAACCGCAAAAAGACCCGAACGCGCGATGGGCTGTTCATGCTGGTCATGCAGGCGGCGCACGCACAGACGATCTGGTCGGGCGCGCAGTTCGCGCCGCAGGCGTGCGAAACCATCCTGCGCCGCACCTATGGGAAAATGGCAGTCAAGCGGCTGCACGAAAAGCACGGCAAACAGAACATCGTGCTTTGCGGCTTCATGGGCAGCGGCAAGACCACCATCGGCCGTAAGCTCGCTCGTCTGACCGGACTGGACTTTGTCGATGCGGATCAGTATCTCGAGGCGCAGGAAGGCAAAAAGATCTCGGATATCTTTGCCACCGAGGGCGAAGCCTATTTCCGTGACCGCGAGACTGCCTGCATCAAGGAGCTGTGCCAGCGCGATGGCATCGTGCTGTCGCTCGGCGGCGGTGCGGTGCTGCGGCCGGAAAATGTCGCAGCAATTCGTAAAACCGGTCTTTTGATTCATCTGGACACGCCGTTATACCGCATCTTAAAGAATTTGTCCTACTCGAACACCCGTCCCCTGCTGGACAGGCCGGACAAGCAGGCGGAAACACGTCGCCTTTATAACGCACGTAAAGCGACCTATCACCGTGTTGCCGACGTTTCCGTGCGCAGCCCGAAGATCTCCGAGGTGCTGGAGAAGGTCGTGAAGAGCATATAAAAACATCTCGATTGGAACCACGCTTCCAATCGAAGAGGACGCACCGTGCGGCGCACGGATGCGTCCAAAGCTGCAAAAAGTTCCGCAAAGCGAAACTTTTCTTTGCACTTGTATAAAAACCCACGTTCAGGCCGCGGGTTTTTATGGTTTACAGCGGTTTCACCGCTGTAAACCAGTTAATTGGCCCTGTGGCGGGATAGAGGCTCATGGGGCGATGCGCTGCGTGCGGAGTGGGGACGCGGCGCGGCAACAGGTTTCCACCGTATGAAGAAACGAGGAGGATCATGAAACATTTCGCAAAACTTTCCTGCCGGCTGCTGGCGGCTTCTCTCGCCGCCGTGCAGCTGTTTACAGCAGCAGCCGGAGCGGCCTTCAGCAACGGCTTTTCCTATTCCTATCCGGTCGGGCAAGGCATTTCCTACACCCGCTATGAGGGCCGCAACAATGCGGGCAACCAAAAGGCCAACATCCTGACTTATCAGCCGAACACCGGCGTCACCCCCATCATGGTATACGCGGACGAGCAGCTCTATGGCAGTCAGGCGACCATCACAAATGCGGTCAACTATCTGGAAAGCCAGGGCATGAAAGTGATCGGCGGCACGAACGCCGACTTTTTCGTCATGTCGAGCGGCATTCCGATCGGTCTGGTCATTGACAAGGGGGAGCTGATCTCTTCCGACGCATGGCAGTATGCGGTCGGCTTTAAGGCGGACGGCACCGCCGTCATGGGCCGCCCGACCATGGGCATGACGGTTTCCGGCACAAGCGGCTCGGTTTCGGTCTCCTATTTCAACAAAACCCGCACCACGGCGGGCGCGTATCTGCTCGACCGCAACTATGATGACGCGACCCACTTTTCTGCAAACGGCACCTACATCGTCCTTGAGCGGGTGGATAACACGCCGGTCACCGTCAACGGCTCGGTCAAGCTGAAGGTTGTCAGCAAGGGCACGGGCAATACGTCTTTTTCGATCGCAGACAATCAGATGGTGCTGACCAAGTCAGACGGCGCAAACGTTCCCTCCTGGGTGGACTTTCCTGTCGGGGAAGAGGTTACGCTGTCGGTCTATGCAAACGACAGCAACTGGGCGGACGTGGATTACGCGGTCGGCGGCAAGCTGCTGATCGATAACAGCACGGTCACCACCTCCGGCATTGACGGCGCGTCCTCTACCCGCGCGCGCAGCGCGATCGGCGTCAAGGCGGACGGCACGGTCGTCTTGTATGAGATTGACGGCAATCAGTCCTCGAGCGCGGGTCTGACCGCTGCGCAGCTCGGTCAGGAGCTGCTCGAGCTGGGCTGTGTGCGCGCAATCTGTCTGGATGGCGGCGGCTCTTCGGCTATGGCGCTGCGCAAACCCGGTGAAAGCACGGCTTCACTGATTTCCAGCCCGTCAGACGGTTCACAGCGCGCATGCGCCAACTATATCTTCTTCATTAACAATGTTGCATCCGACGGCATCACCGCACACGCGGTGCTCACCCCGAGCTACCGCTATGTAATGCCCGGCGCGTCTACCTGGTTCTCGGTTACCGGCGCGGATGCGTCCTACGGCCCTGCAGCCGCCCCCACGGATCTCACCTATACCGTATCGGGTGAACTCGGCACGGTGGAAAACCAAACCTTTACTGCCGGTATGTCCGCCGGCACGGCGACCATCACCGGATCAAACGGTGCGGTCTCCGGCGCAATGGATGTGTGCGTCACCGGTGACGTCAACGCGATCGCGCTGCAAAGCGGTGAGGAAACCCTGTCCTCGATCTCGGTCGATCCCGGCGAGAGCATCGATGTAAACGGCATTGCCTACCACCTCGGCCAGCGGATGGCGTCTGCCGACAGCTTATTCAGCTGGAGTGTTTCCGGCGATATCGGCACTGTGGATGCAAACGGCGTATTCACTGCCGGTGACCGCATGGCAAGCGGCACGCTCACCTGCGCCTACGGCGCGACCAGCCGCTCCATCGATGTAAACGTCGGCATGGGCGAGCCGCAGGATGCGGAGACGGTGGCCGATTTTGAGAACGGCACGGACGGACTGACCGCTACTGCTGGTATGACCCTGTCACGCGTGACCGATTATACCGAGGTCGCGCGCGGAACCGGCTCGCTTATGGCAGCGTATGACGGTGCGAGTGTGATCACCGCGACCATTTCGCTGCCGTACACGGATGTATCCAACATGCGCCATCTGACGCTGTGGGCACGCGGCGAGGGCACACAGGGCAGCTTGACCGCAGTATTCACCGACGCGGTGGGCAATGAGCTGACCGCTCCCCTGTCTGCCGCAACCACGGACGCCTGGCGCCAGCTGACTGCCGTCATTCCGGAAGGCGCGGTTTCGCTGACCGGTATCCGCTTTGATCGCAGCGGCGCAGGCACAGCTGCTTCCGCACTCTATCTCGACCAGATCGTCGTTTCCGCAGATCACGCGGTCACCAATACGGATGCGCCGGCCGTGCAGCTAAGCAGCGACTCCCTGACCGTAAATGCAAATGCTTCCGCTGCCATCACCGGTACCGCAACCATGGAAAACGGCCAGTATCCGGTGCGGGCATCCAATATCACGGTCAAGGTGGACGGCAAGGTTGTGCCCAATGCGGCCTCCATGAGCGGGGCGACGATGACTGTCGCCACCGGTCCTCTCGCTGCGGGCACGCACTGTGTCACCATTGATGTTTCCGACGATGCAGGCAACCGTTCACGCGTGACCGCCACCGTGACCGCAGGCAGCGCGGGCAATGTGTTCGCGGATACCGCCTCGCACTGGGCGCGCGGCTATGCTTCCCTGCTGTATGCCGGCGGCATCATGCAGGGCGAAAACGGCGGTGACGGCAATGTCTACTTCCGCCCCAACCGTAATTTGACCCGTCAGGAATTCGCGGTGACGATCGCCCGCCTGCTTGAACTGGACACTTCGCACACCGGAGAGCTGGATTTTGCCGATGATTCCGATATCGCCGGCTGGGCGCGCGGTGCAGTGTATGCGGTCTCTCAGGCCGGTATCATGCAGGGCTCCGGCAGCGACGGACAGCTGTCCTTCTCCCCCCGCGCGGAAATGACGCGCGCAGAGGTAATGACCGTTATCGGCCGCTGTCTGCCGCGCGGCTATGCCGCGGCACCGCTCAGCTACAGCGACGCATCCACCATCCCCTCCTGGGCGCGCGAGCAGGTACAGATCTGTGTTTCCGCCGGCATTGTCAGCGGCTACTCGGATAATACGCTCCGTCCGCTCGGCAGCATCACCCGCGGCGAGATCGCCAAAATCCTGGCCCTGTTCTGATGGCCGGATCATAAGAAAATCAAAAAGAGGCTTGGAAATTCCAAGCCTCTTTTTGTATCCTGTGCAGTTGTTACATGATCTCCTTCTGATGCGTTGCATACAGGTATTCGTCGATCGTATTGGTGATCCGATCCTCCACCAGCGCGACCGGATCGTTTTCCAGCAGGCCCTCGCGCACCTTTGTATACTGGATCGGCATGAACTGGCTGAGCAGATTGAGCGGGATACCCAGCTTGCGCAGATTGCCGATCAGGCGCTCCTTCGCCTCCTCGACCGCCGGTGTGGGCATATAATACCGGCAGCGGTCCGAGAAGGAGTACTTGCGCTTCATACGAAGCTCAAGCTCGGTGCCCTGATAGTGCTTACGCCAATGCTTGCCGTCTGCGAGCATTGCTTCATCCAGCGTTTCGATAAAGCGGCTGGGCTGCATGTCGGTGCCGTACAGCAGCTCTTCCTCGATGTGCGCCAGCGCAAACATGCCTTCGCGCATCGCAAAGGTGAGTGCCGGACCGACCTTTAAGATGCCGACGCCGTCCTCGACCAGCTCACGCAGCTTGATCTTGGTCTGGTAGTCGGTCGAATGTCCCTCGAACACGAGGTTCGGGAACTCCTTGATCGAGGCCATCAGGTCTTTCGCCTTGGCGCGGTCATACTCCGTGCAGCCGCTGTCCTTTTCCTCGACGCCGGGCTGCACGACCACAGCGATGACGTTGTTCCAGGCATCCTCTAGCCCTTCCTTGCGGAAAGCGCTTTCAAAAGCTGCTACGGTGTTCTTGAAGTCCTCCACGCGGGTGACCTGCACGCCCTGGTCCACTGCGCCGACCGCGCCGCCCGGAATCGGCACCTCGCTGCCGACGATATAGACCGGCGCGATCGCATCCGGCTCGCTCTCGAGCAGTTTATGATAGGTTTCCTCCGCCACGCGTGCCAAACGCGCACCGCGGCGCGCGATCACCTCATCGCTTAGGCGGGTATTCGGATCGTCGTCCGCGACCTTCATGCTGGTATCGATGTGGATCTTCGTGAAGCCTGCGCCGACATAGTGGCGGATCAGTTCTTCCGCGTCCGCCATCGCCTCGGCCTCCGGCTTGCCTGCAAAGGTCAGCGGGCCGAGATGGTCGCCGCCAAGGAACAGTCTGCCCTTATCAAAGCCGACCTTTTCAGCGATGCCCAGCACAAATTTCTTGAAATCCATGGGCTTCATACCGGTATAACCGCCGTTTTGGTCACACTGGTTCGCAGTGCTCTCGATCAGAACGCAGGAGCCGTCCGATAGGCCGCGCTTGAGCGCTGCTTCAATGACATAGCCGTTTGCGCTGCAAACCGAGTAGATACCTACGTTTTTCCCTTGTTTTTGCAATTCTACAATTTTTTTCAGCGGATTATGATTCATCATAACCCCTCCTCTCCCTTTAATAGTAACATGAAATAGACTCTTACGCTTTGGATTGGTTAAACATAAATTTGCATTTTTTAGGCAACGGCCTGTTTTCCCAGACAAGATTTGCCGCTGCCGTGCTGACAAACCATCTCCTCTATGCTATAATAGGACTGTGCAAATCATATCCAAAAATACGAAAGAGGGTCTCAACATGCCTTTGGTAACCACTCAAAAAATGCTGGAGGACGCGCAGGCCGGTCATTATGCGGTCGGCGCGTTCAACGTGGAAAACATGGAAATGGTGATGGCTGTCATCCGCGCGGCAGAGGAGATGCGCTCGCCTGTTATCATGCAGACCACGCCGTCCACCGTCAAATACGCAGGGCTGGACTACTATCTTGCCATGGTAAAGGCCGCAGCTGCACGCACGGATATCCCGGTGGCCATGCACCTCGACCACGGCGACAGCTTTGATCTCGCCATGCGCGCGCTTCGCACCGGCTACACTTCCATCATGATCGACGGCTCGCACGATGCGTTCGAGGACAACATCGCGCTCACCCGCCGCGTGGTCGAGGCCTGCGCGCCGTCCGGCATCAGCGTGGAAGCCGAGCTCGGCAAGGTCGGCGGCAAGGAGGACGACCTCGAGGGCGGCGACGGAAACCCGTTCACCGACCCGCAGGAGGCCAGGGAATTCGTCGAGCGCACGGGCGTCAATTCGCTTGCGGTCGCCATCGGCACGGCGCACGGCCTGTATAAGGGCACGCCCAAGCTGGATTTTGAACGGCTGAGTGCGATCCGCGAAGTGGTTTCCATTCCGCTCGTGCTGCACGGCGCCTCGGGCGTGCCGGATGACGCGGTGCGCGAGTCCATCACCCGCGGTATCTGCAAGGTCAATTTCGCGACCGAGCTTCGCATTGCGTTCAGCGACGGCGTCAAGGAATACCTGCAAAAGGACCCGCAGGTGTTCGATCCGAAAAAATACTGCAAGCCCGGCATCGAAAAGGTTGTCGAAACCGTTAAGGGCAAGATCGCGATCTGCGGCTCCGCCGGCAAGGCATAAGGCTTTCGATCTGTGTAAAAACCCATCGTTTGAACGATGGGTTTTTACTTTATCACTTCATTTTCGTCAGCGCAATGATATGCAGCACGCAGAAATAGATGCCGACAACCGACAGGCCCGCGCTGAAAATCATCAGCGGCAGAGAATACTGCTCCAGATACGCGTTAAGCGGGAACAGGATCGCGAACGCCGCCCACAGCACGATCAGCGCGATCACCCTTTCACGGGTCTTGCGCGCAATGATCGACTGCAGCGGGGTCAGGCGGCGGCCAAAGTCCACATCCGTAGCGACCTCGAGGTTGCGGAACAGCTTTCTGCGGTAGTATACCTCGACCAGTGCGAGCAGGCAGATGCCCGCGATCGTGGCCTGCTGCCAGGTCAGGAATGTACCGGTGCACAGGATCGCGATGAACAGGATGATCACGATGCGGTTCTGATAGAACATCACCGGACCCTCGTATTTCTTTTCGACCAGATAGCCCTGCTTGGTCAGCCAGTCATAATAAATGACACGTTTTTTCTTATCGATATAGATATTTCTGCCCGAAAGCTGTGTATTGGGGATTTTCTGTTTCTTACTCATCTAGCATTCCTTTTCCCTTGCAATAGGTCTGGAGCACATTGTAGTCACGGTCAAGCACAACCAGATCCGCATCCAGCCCCACCTTGATCGAGCCTTTTCGGTCGTCGATCCGCAGGCAGGCCGCAGGGTTCTTTGTGCAGGCGTTGATCGCCACGTTCACCGGCACAAGCGCTTCCTCGATCAGGATACGCAGGCCGTCGTTCACGCGCAGCGTGGAGCCTGCCAGCCCCTTGGTGGAGGTCAGATGGGCGCTGCCATCCGGATAGATCTCGATCTCGTTGCCGCCGAACAGGAACTTGGAGCCGACCGGCTTGCCCTTCGCCATGAGTGCGTCGGTGACCAGCATCGCATGATCCGCGCCCTTCTCATGGAAGAACTGGTTGAGCGCGGCATGGGTCGAATGGTTGCCGTCGCAGATGACCTCGCCGTACATGCTCCGAATACGGTAAGCCGCGCCGACCAGACCGTTTGCACGATGGTTAAACGGCGTCATGCCGTTGTAGACATGCGTCATCGACCGCGCGCCATGCGCGAACGCCATCACCGCCTGCTCATAGGTCGCAGCGGAATGACCGATGCTGACAACTACGCCATGCCCGCTGCAATACTGCGTCAGGGCAAAATCCTCGTCTGTCTCGGTCGCCATGGTGATATATTTGATCAGGCCGTCCGCAGCCTCCTGATACTTCTTGAACTGCTCGACCGTCGGCTTGACAATATACTGCTCGGGCTGCGCGCCTTTGTATACCATATCCAAATAGGGTCCTTCAAAATGCACGCCGAGGATCTCCGCACCCTCGTAGCCGTCCTTGACCACCTTGGCCACATTCTTGAGCGCCGCAGTAAGCACCTGCTCGCTCTGGGTGATCGTGGTCGGCAGCAGACCGGTCACACCCTCCTTCACAATGTTGCGCACCCAGTAGCGCAGGCCCTCTTCCTCCGCGTCATTGGTATCAAAGCCGTAGGCGCCATGGCAGTGTACGTCGATAAAGCCCGGCAGGATGCGCTCACTGCCGTAATCCTTGTCAACCGGCTTGGTTTCGTAAGGATAGATACCGGTGATCCGGCCGTCAGCCACTTCAATCTGCGCCGCAACAAATTGATCCGCAAACCAGACTTTTTTACTTTGAATAATCATTCTTATACCTCCTGATAGTCAAAATGATATCAAGGGAACCCGCCGTACCAACACATTTCCCAGCGATTGTATACAAGTTCTCTTGCATTTTTTCTGCAAATATACT
>DXDO01000131.1 GCA_019115425.1 Candidatus Agathobaculum merdigallinarum
CTTCTATCGACAGACCACCTGGCTCAATTGGGACGGAACATTTTCAGCGATAGGGGAAGCCGCGCCGGAGGGGTTTTCAGGGCAGTCGGAAACCGTCTCGTTTGACGCATATGACGCGCAGGGCAACCGGATCGCCTCCCTGAGCGAGCCGGACGGCAGGCTCATGGTCGGTCTGTACGAGTACGACGCGCAGGGGAACTATCTAGGCGGCACGGTGCACCTTGACCATGAACTGCAAAGCGAGGTGCGCTATTCTTACACCTTTGACGAGCAGGGCAGGGTGCTTTCCCAGACCTCGCTGTACGGGGGAGAGCTGCTCAGCACTTCCGAAACAAGCTATATCACTCAGCCGGATGGGACGACACGCGCTGAGTTGGTGAGCTTTGATGAAAAGGGGAGTGAACGGTCAACAGAAACGAATGTGCTGGACAACAAAAATCGAATTATCCACAAAGAACTATCGCTGGGCGGCAGCGTAACGACCGCAGACTATGCCTATGACGAGCAGGATCGTTTGACCCACAGCGTGGTGGAAAGCGCAGATGAAACCATGACAGAAAATATCTGGACGTATTCCGATGCTGCGGACGGCAGCTATACCTGTCGCTTTGAAAGCTATGAAAACGGCGTGCTGCGAGGCAGAACGGAGCAGCAGTGCGATGCTTTGGGCGTCCCCATCTATCAGGCGGAATATGATGCAGCCGGCAATCTGCTCCTCAAAATGACAGCTGAAACAATAGACGTATAAAAAACGCCCGCATCAAGCGGGCGTTTTTTATACATATCACAATTTGCGCAGCCATGTCCGCGGCGCAAACAGCAGCAGCATGGGGAATATCTCCAAACGTCCCGCCAGCATATCGAACATCAGAACGATCTTGCTGAGCGGAGAAAGGAAGGCGAAATTTGCCGAGGGTCCGACCAGCTCAAGGCCAGGGCCGACGTTGTTGAGCGTGGTTGCGACTGCGGTGAAGCTGGTTACCATATCCTCGCAGGTCAGGCTGACCAGCAGTATGGAAACGACAAAAATCAGCAGGTAGGCGATCAGGAATACGTTGACCGAACGCATGACCTCATGCTGCACACGGCGGCCGTCCATCTTGTTGACGCGCACTGCACGCGGGTGGATGAGGTACTGCATCTCCTTTTTAATGCTTTTGAACATCAGCACGATGCGGGAGCACTTGATGCCGCCGCCGGTCGAACCGGCGCATGCGCCGATGAACATCAGCAGCACGAGCAGAGATTTGCTGAACGCGGGCCACTGGTTGAAATCGACTGTGGCAAAGCCAGTGGTGGTGATGATGGAGGCGACCTGAAACAGCGCGTGGTGGAAGCTCTCGAAAAAGCTGCCGAACATATCGCGCACGTTAAAGGCGATGAGCAGCGCAAAACCGAGAATGACCCCCAGATACAGCCGAATCTCTTCAATGCGCAGCGCATCGCGGAAACGGCGGGAGAGCACCAGATAATAGGCGCTGAAGTTGACGCCGAACAAAATCATAAAGACAGAGATCACACCCTGCAGGTAGTAGCTGTCGTAGTGCGCGATCGAGTCGTTCCAGATGCCGAAGCCGCCCGTACCTGCGGTTGCCATCGCGGTGCAGACCGCGTCGAAGAACGCCATGCCGCCCAGAAGCAGCAGAATGATTTGCAGCACGGTCATACCAAAGTAGATGGCGTACAGGATGAACGCGGTGTCGCGCATGTGCGGCGACATTTTGGAGACCGACGGCCCCGGGCTTTCCGCGCGCATCAGGTAGATGGTCTGCCCGCCCGCGAGCGGCAGGATGGCCAGCATGAACACCAGTACGCCCATGCCGCCGACCCAGTGGGTCAGGCTGCGCCACAGCAGCGAGGCGTGCGACATCACCTCCACATCGGTCAGGATGGTGGCGCCCGTGGTGGTAAAGCCTGAGATCGTTTCGAACAGCGCGTCTACAAGCGAGGGGATCTCCCCGCTGAACAGGAAGGGCAGCGAACCGGTGAACGCCAGTATGATCCAGCAAAGCGCAACGGTTACAAAACCTTCGCGCGCATAAAAACGGCTGTTTCCCGGCTTTTTATGGCAGAACAGGCCGGCAAACGCCAGACAAACCGCCGCCGCGCCCACATAAGCCAGCACAACCGGCTCGCGGTACAGGATGGCCGTCAGCGCGGGCAGCAGCAGAAAGACCGACTCGACACCCAGCATCCAGCCGATCAGATAGCGTATCATGGCGTGATTCATTTGGGCGTCTCCTCTGTCGCTGCGGGATTTTCCGGCTGGAAGATATCCTGCAGATCATTCATGCCCTTGCGGGTGGAGACGACGATCACCGTGTCGCCCTCGCGCAGCTCATCCTTACCGCGCGGGATGATGCGCTTGCCCTTGCGGTTGATGCAGCACAGCAGCACATCCGGCCGGATCGGCATATCCTGCAGCGGCACGCCGGTCAGGTCGTGCGCCGCCACGCGGAATTCGAGCGCTTCGGCGCCGCCGCCCAGCTGATGCAGGGTTTCGACGTTCGAGCCCATGGAGTTCTGCATGGCGCGGGTGTATTGGCCAATCAGTTCAGCGGTCGTCTGCTTGGGGCGGATGATCGTGCCGATGGGCAGGTTTTCGATGACCTCCTCAAAGTTGACACGGTTGACCTTGGTAAACAGCTTGGCTTTGGAATGGCGGCCGGCATGCAGGGAGAGCAGGATGTTTTCCTCATCCATGCCGGTCAGCGCAACGAAGGCTTCGCAGGAGGACAGTCCCTCCTCCTCGAGCAGGTCGCGGTCGGTCGCGTCGCCGTGGATGATGGTCGCGCCCGGCAGCAGCTCGCTCAGCAGTTCGCAGCGTTCAAACCGGTTTTCAATGATTTTGACCGAGATGCCCGAGGCGAGCAGCATTTTCGCCAGGAAGTAGGAAATCTTGCCGCCGCCGACCAGCATGACCGAATCGATGCGGTCATTCGGCACGCCGATCTGCTGGAAAAACTGCGTCTGCTCGCGCGGCGGGATGATAACGGTGATATCGTCGCCGGCCATGAGGATAAAATCGCCCTTGGGGATGTAGGTCTGCCCTGCGCGCTGTACCATGCACAGCAGCACGTTGGAGCGCAGCCGGAGGTTGACCTCGCAGACCGCCATGCCGTGCAGCCGCGAACCCTCAGGGATGCGGATGTCAAGCAGCTCGATGCGGCCCTTGGCAAAGGTGCCCACGCCGATGGCGGAGGGGAAACGGATCAGACGGGAGACCACGCGGGCGGTGGACAGCTCCGGATTGATCACCATGGACAGTCCCAGTTCGTCGCGGATAAACCCGACTTCGGACACATATTCCGGATCGCGCACGCGCGCGATCGTGTGGCAGCCGGACGCCTTGCTTGCGATCAGGCAGGAGAGCAGATTGATTTCGTCGTGCGTAGTGACGGCAATCAGCAGGTCGGTTTCCTGCACGCCCGCTTCCTTGAGGATCTGAAAGCTGGTGCCGCTGCCTGCAACCGAGGCAACGTCCAGCGTGTTGGTCAGCTCTTCCAGCCGACGCTCGGACATATCGATCAGGGTCAGGTCGTGCCCCTCCGCGGAAAGCTGCTCAGCCAGCGCCGCGCCGACCTTTCCGCAGCCTACAATAATGATGCGCATGATGCGCCTCCGATCTGAATTTTCTCTATTTTCATCCGTCTCCGGATCACATAGCGATTATAGCACTAATCCGGTAAAATGCAATATGTTTGTGCAGGGAAAGGCGTATATTTGGCGGTTCATTAACAGCATTTACGGAAAAATCTCGCGTTGACCATCGCTTGAGCTGCGTGCTATACTATTAAGATAAAAGGCCGGAAAGGATGGGATGGATATGCCTTGGGTTCTGGAAGTCTGCGTGGATTCGGTCGAATCTGCGGTCAGCGCGGCGCGCGGCGGCGCAACGCGGCTTGAACTGTGTGCAAATCTGGTGATCGGCGGCACCTCGCCGGACGAGGATTTGTTCCGCATGGTGCGCGAGCGGGTGGATATTCTGGTGCGCGTGCTGCTGCGGCCGCGGTTTGGCGATTTTCTGTATTCTGAGGAGGAATTCGAGCTGCTGCGGCGGCAGGTGCGCCGTTTTGCCGCGCTGGGCGCGGACGGTATTGTCATCGGCATGCTGCGGCCGGACGGCACGCTGGACGAGGCGCGTATGGCTGAACTGATTTCTCTTGCCGGCGGATGCGGTGTCACGCTGCACCGCGCGTTCGACGTATGCCGCGACCCGTTGGAAGCGCTGGATGCGGCCGTGCGGCTCGGGGTGGACACGATTCTCACTTCGGGGCAGCAGGCGTCCTGCGCGCAGGGAAGCGAGCTGCTGCGGGAGCTGGTTGCTCGGAGCGGCGGCAGGCCGCAGATCCTGATCGGCGCGGGGGTGAGCGCCGATGTGATCCGGACATTGCAGCCCGCAACAGGGGCGGATGCGTTCCATCTGTCGGCAAAGCGAACGGAAAACAGCCGCATGACCTTCCGGCGCGAAGGCGTGCCGATGGGGCTGCCCGGCATCAGTGAATTCGAGGTCTGGCGCTGCGACGAGACCGCCGTCCGTGCGGCGCGGCAGACGATCGAAGCGCTCTGCGGCGGATGAGCCGTATCGATCAGGGAACATATAAAAAGCCAGGACAAGCGCCTGGCTTTTATGATTTGCGGATTCAGCCCTTTTCCGGGCAGGACGCGCAGCCTGCCGCCTGCCTGTCCTCATAAGCCCGCAGCGAGCCCTCGGTTATATGGCTCAGGGCGGCCAGCCGCTCGTTTACCATGTCCCACAGGCACATGGGCAGATGGTCGCGGTGACCGCGGTGGATGGTGACGCATTCAAAGCAGTTCCCGTGGTGCGGGCAGGCCTCGGGACAGGGGCAGTGGTCTCCCGCCTCGCGCACCTGCCGCAGGAATTCCTGTTTGATTTTCAGGGCCTCTTCCTTGTTCCCCTCACGGTCAAGCCGGTCCTGCAAAATGGCCAGTTCGTTTCCGTCTATTTTCATGTTTATATCCATTCCTTTCGCTTTGCTCAGGCACAAAACGTTATGAAAATATTTTCCCTGAGCTTTTTTCTTTATAATTCTTCTTGTAGGGAACTCGGTATACTACAAATCACGGGGAGGTGAGTGGGCTGTCCGGCATGCCGGATGACCGTATGTTTATATGTGTAGTCCGCCTT
>DXDO01000132.1 GCA_019115425.1 Candidatus Agathobaculum merdigallinarum
GCACAGCTCGGCAAATTCCTCCTCGGTCTCGCCCGGCAGGCCGACGATCAGGCTGGTGCGCAGCACAAGCCCCGGGATGCGTTGCCGCAGATCTGCGATCAGGGAGGCGAACTCCGCCCCGTCGCCCGGGCGGTGCATCGCGCGCAGGATGCGCTTTGACACATGCTGGAGCGGGATGTCCAGATATTTGACGATCTTGGGTTCAGATGCGATCACGTCGATCAGCTCGTCCGTGATCTGGTCGGGATAGAGGTAGTGCAGGCGCACCCAGATAAAGTCCAGCTTGCACAGCTCGCGCAGCAGCGCGGGCAGCAGGCGCTTGTGCTCGGGCAGATCCATGCCGTACTTGGTGATGTCCTGCGCAATGACGATGAGCTCCTTGACGCCTGCGTCCGCCAGCGCTTTCGCTTCCTCGAGCAGCGCGTCCATCTCGCGCGAGCGGTACGGCCCGCGCAGTTTGGGGATGATGCAGTAGCCGCAGCGGTTGGAGCAGCCCTCGGCGATCTTGAAGTAAGCAGTGTAAGACGGGGTCAGGCGGTCACGGTTGCCCTCGAGCGCGGCGGACGCCATATCCGCCATGTAAGCCGCCTTGTGGCCGCCGAGCGCGGCGGCAGCCGCGTCTACGATGTTTTCATAGCTGCCCGTGCCGCAGAGCGCGTCGATCTCGGGCAGTTCCTTACGCATCTCGTCTGCATAGCGCTGCACCAGACAGCCTGTGACGACCAGACCCTTCATTTTACCGCTCTGCTTGTACTGCGCGGTCTCAAGGATGGTCTCTATCGCCTCGCTCTTGGCGGCCTCAATGAATCCGCAGGTGTTGACCACGCCCACGTCGGCCTCGGCCATGTCCTCGGTAATTTCCCAGCCCGCCGCGCGCAGCAGGGCGAGCATGTGCTCACTGTCCACCAGATTTTTGGCGCAGCCGAGCGAAATCAGTCCTATTTTCGGCATGGAAATCTCCTTTTTTGTCCCAATGGTATCGGGAATATTATACACCACAAAGTAGAGTTTGTCATCCACCGGATTTCCGACGCCCCGTGCTCCGCATCCACGGGCTTTCCTACAGCAAAGTGGCAAAAGGTTTGCACATCCCGCATCTTTAACTTGCGTACAGGCATGTTAAATAATCAATAAAATTGCAGAAATCAGCTTTTTGTATGGTTATACAAGCGAGAATGTTTGACAACCTTGCAGGATTAGAGTAAAATATATTCAAGATGGAAAATACGAGCAAAGAAAGGGGAGGCCCGGATGACGATTCAGCCTGATTTTGTAAAACAAGAGCTCTTGCATGAATTAAGCGAGAGCTTCCGCTTGAACAGCCAGATCCCGACCGATCTGTACTCCCGCTACCGCATCAAGCGCGGTCTGCGCAACGCGGACGGCACCGGCGTACTGGTCGGCGCGAGCCGCCTTGGCAACGTTCACGGCTACATACTCAATGAAGGCGAGCGCGAGCCGATCGAGGGCCGCCTCACCTACCGCGGCTACAATGTGTACGACCTGATCCACGGTCTGGAGCGCGAAAACCGCTTTGGCTTTGCCGAAGTCGGCTATCTGCTGATGTGCGGCGCGCTGCCCACCCGCCGCCAGCTGGAGGATTTTCAGCATATCATCGGCCTTGAGCGCGCCCTTCCGGATAATTTCACGGAGGATATGATCATGCGCGCGCCCAGCCGCGATATTATGAACAAGCTCGCAGGCGCAACGCTTGCGCTTTATTCCTATGACGCCAACCCGGACGATAACTCGGTGGAAAACATCATGCGGCAGGGCATCAGCCTGATGGCGAAATTCCCTGTGATCATTTCGCATGCCTATCAGGCCAAGCGCCGCTATTTCGACGGGGACTCCATGTTCCTGCATGTGCCCGATTCCGATCGTTCGACCGCGGAAAACATCCTGCATCTGGTGCGGCCGGACGGACAGTTCACCGATGAAGAAGCCAAGCTGCTCGACCGCTGCCTGATTCTGCACGCCGAGCATGGCGGCGGCAACAACTCGTCGTTCACCGTGCGCGTCACTTCCTCCTCGGGCACGGACACCTATTCCGCGATCGCGGCGGCAGTGTCCTCGCTCAAAGGCCCGCGGCACGGCGGCGCCAACCTGCGCGTCGTGCGGCAGTTTGACGAGATGAAGGCCAATATCAGCAACTGGATGGACGAGGAAGAGGTCGCGGCTTATCTGCGCAGGATACTGGACGGCGAAGCGGGCGACGGCTCCGGCCTGATCTATGGCATGGGCCATGCGATCTACACCTTGAGCGACCCGCGTGCGGTCGCACTCAAGCGCGCGGCGCGTCCGCTGGCGGAGAAAAAGGGCTATTCCGAGGAAATGGATCTGATCGAGCTGGTCGAAAAGCTCACGCCCGCGGTTTTCAAGGAGAAAAAAGGCAGCGACAAGCCGATGTGTGCGAATGTGGATATGTATTCCGGCCTTGTCTATAAAATGCTCGGCCTGCCCAAGTCGCTGTATACCCCGCTGTTTGCCACGGCGCGTATCGTCGGCTGGATGGCGCACCGGCTGGAGGAGGTCACCACCGGCGGCAAGATCATCCGTCCGGCATACAAACCGCTGGCGAAAAATGCGGAATATGTCAATCTGGAGGACCGGTAAGCCTGCCGACGGCCCTGCACAGCAATTTACGAAAAAAACAGCGTGCCCTGCTGGGGACACGCTGTTTTTTATTTTTCCAACGGCGGGAGATGTCAGTTCCTGCGGAAGAAACGGGCGGCAGACAGCGTCTTTTCCGCTGTTTGCGGGCCATTCGCACCCACAGGAAGGGGCGCACCTTTGGCCGCGCGGACACGGAAGGGCAAATGGATCAGCAGGCTCGCGCACGACAGAAGCACAAACGCGCACGCAAGGTAAACCCCGCGTCCAAACGCGTCAAAGATCCACTCGAGCGGCGTGTTTTCAGGCGCCGCAAACAAAAACATGTAATTTTCACCGAACACGCGGTCCACAATGCCGACCACCAGCGCAGCTAACAGGAAGATGCACAGCACGCGCGGGAAGCGCCGTGGGTCGGGGCGATGCTGTCCGGATAAAATCAGCGCCAGCGGCACGAAGATCAGCAGGCCGTGCAGCGCGAAAGTTTGCAGGGTCTGAAACGACCAGAGCGGATAATAGCCCGCCACACCTGCCGGAAACACGGTTCCAAAGATACCGCCCAGCAGCGAGGTTGCGTAGACAAAATCGTGGAAGCAGGTGAATTTGGTGAACACCGCCAGCGGGATGAACAGACATTGCAGCCCGCACAGGTGCAGCGGCAGCAGTTTGACGATCTCGGTCGTACCGGTGAAGTACATCCAAAGCGAGTGACTCAGCTCAAGCGCAGGCTCGAGGATGGCCGCTGCGTAAATCATGCGCTTCTGCCCCTGCGGGGAAAGCCGTTTCAGAATGAACAGCCCTGCCGCGATGCAGCCGGCGAGGAACAGCAGCAGCGCGATATGCTGTCCCCCGAGCAGGGAAAACGCCTGCGGACTGGGATGATCCGCGCGTGCAAAAAATGGCATAACGAAAAACCTTTCCAGCTTATTTCAATCTTTGATCCAGTATATGGTGCAATACAACGAAAAGCACTGTATCATTTCTGTGTGTACAATTTGTGTCCATTTGGAAACAGACACAGCAAAGCCGAACCGCCCCCTGAGGGCAGTTCGGCTGTTTTTTGTAGAAAATCAGAGACTTACAGCGCTTTTTTCCACAGGCCGTGCAGATTGCAGAATTCGTAGACCGCCTCGGCCTTTTCGCCTTCCGCCAGACGGAACACCGCCTCCGGCGCGCCGGTATGATTCAGCACCGCGCGGTGAACGCCCTTGTCGGTCGTAAGCCAGATAAACGCGATGTGATGCTCCTCGGTCATGGGATGGGCCACTTCGCCCACGCTTGCGCGAACCACATCGCCCTCCACTTGAACCACCGGCACATGCTTTTCCGATGCGCCGTCGCTTTCGCCGGCCTTGAACGCCTTCATCGGCTCGCCGCAGCAGATCACCGGCACGCCGTGGTCCTCGATCATTTCAATAATATTGCCGCAGTGCATACATTTGTAGATTTTCAGTTCCATGATTGTTTCCTCCGTTTCGCAATTCGTATCTATTGCTGATGAATTTTTGTGCGCCCCGCGCATCTTTCGCGCCGCAGACGCAATTTTCATAAAATCCGGGGCATATCCCTCGGTATTCTATGCAAGAAAGAGAAGCCGCTTGAAATATCCGAGCTTTTCCCGCTTTGAAAGCGCCCAAGCGGCGCCCTGCGCGGCTGCTCTCATCCAAGCCGGAATCGTTTGGGCGAAGCCTCAGTATCCGGTCTGTCCGTCCAGCACGTCGTCGTGATCCACCCAGTCGCTCACATGAATGATATCATATGTATCGCTGTCCCGGCGGATAACGACCTGCTCGATACCCGCATTGATGATTAAACGCTTGCACATGGTACAGGAATTCGCGTCCCGCATGATCTCACCGGTCGCCATATCGCGGCCGACGAGATAGAGCGTTGCGCCGAGCATCTGCTCGCGCGGGGCGGCGATGATGGCGTTGGCCTCCGCGTGTACCGAGCGGCAGAACTCGTACCGCTCGCCGCGCGGGATGCCCATTTTCTGCCGGATGCAGGTGCCGATGTCGATGCAGTTGGCACGGCCGCGCGGCGCGCCGGTGTATCCGGTGGAGACGATCACGTCGTTTTTGACAATCACCGCGCCGAAATTGCGCCTGAGGCAGGTGCCGCGCTCCAGCGCGACCTGCGCCATATCCAGATAATAATTTATTTTGTCCCGTCGGTTCATAAACAGCCTCCTTAAATCTGTCAGCCAAGCAGCTCGCCGTTGTTGAGCGTCAGCCGCCTTGCCGCCCGTGCGGCCGCGGCGCGGTCGTGCGTGATGAGAACGACCGTATTGCCTGCTTGATGCAGGCGGTCCAACAGCGCAAGCACATCGGCTGCCGCTTCGGGGTCCAGTCCGGCTGTCGGCTCGTCCGCCAGCACGACACCCGGATGCGTGACGACCGCGCGCGCGATCGCTACACGCTGCTGCTGCCCGCCCGAGAGCTGCCCGGGCTTGTGCTCGAGCCGGTCGGCAAGCCCGACTGTCTCCAGCATGTCCGCCGCACGCCTGATCCGTTCCGCGCGCGGCACACCCTGAAGCGTCAGCGGCAGCGCTACGTTTTCCAGCGCGGTCATGCCCGGGATGAGCTGGAACCGCTGAAACACAAAACCGATCCGCTGGCTGCGCAGCCGCGCCAGTGCCTGCGGCGGCAGGCGGGAAACATCCTCCCCTTCCAGCAGATAGCTGCCGTCGGTCAGCGTGTCGAGCAGGCCGAGCACGTGCATCAGCGTGGACTTGCCCGAACCGGATGCGCCGGTGATCGAAACGTAATCGCCGCGCTCGACAGTCAGGTCGATTGCGCGGAGCGCGCAGACACCGCTTTCATGATATATTTTACTCGCATGGATGAGCTTTAGCAAGGTATTTCGCCTCCCATTTTCAGTATGGAGGGGAATGGTGGGTTTTATGCGTTGGGAAGCGCCGGCGGACACCCACTGCCCAAAAGGAAAAAGGCTTCCACCGAAGGGAAGCCTTTGTATGCTTATCACAGGTTCGGCAGTTTTTTCTTCCAAACGCCGCGTTTGTAGAAGAAAACCGAAATCGCCGAGCCGAGGAACCAGCCGATCGGCCAGGACAGCCAGATGCCGATCTCGCTGCCCATCAGATTGTACAGGATCGCCGAGAAGCCGACGCGCAGGATCAGGTCCGAGAAGGTGGTGATCATGAACGGCCGCATGGCGCCCGCGCCGCGCAGCACGCTGTCGCACACAAACTTGATGCACACGATGATGTAGAACGGCACCAGAATGTACAGATACTGCCGCGCCACGTCGATCACGCCCGAAGCGCTGCCCGCAGGCAGGAACAGGCCGATGAGCACATCCGAGAACGGCAGGTAGATCGCCGTAAACACCAGCGCGAGGCCGATGGAAAACATCGCGCCGGCCTTGAGACCCGGGCCGATGCGGTCGAGCTTGCGCGCGCCAATATTCTGCGCCACGTAGCTGGACAGACCGGAGGCAAACGACATGCAGCAGGTCAGCGCAAACATGTTGACCTTGGTCGCGGCCGAGTAACCCGCGATAACGGTCGCGCCGCACAGGTTGACGAAATACTGGATGATGACGTTGCCGACCGATACAAAGCTCTGCTGCGCAATGGACGGCACGGCGTAATTGGTCAGGCGGCGCAGCATCTCGGGCGAAAAGAGCAGGAAATGCCCGCCCGTGTCAAACGAGTGCACACGGCGCAGCAGCAGGATAAGGGCAAGGATGCCCGCGGCGCCCTGCGCAATAAAAGTCGCCCATGCAACGCCTGCAACGCCCCACTGAAAACCCGCGACAAATATCAGATCCAGAACCACATTGCTGACCGAGGACAGAATGAGCAGGATCAGCGGGGTGCGGCTGTCGCCCATGGCGTTAAAAATGCCCGTACACACGTTGTAAATGAACAGGAACAGCAGGCCGAACACATAGACTCGCAGATAGAGTGAGCCGTCAGCAAAGATGTTTTCCGGCGTTTGCAGCGCGGCCATCATGCTGTCGGTCGCCAGCGCGCCCACCAGCGTGAGCAGCAGCGCGATCACCGCGGTGGTGACCAGCGCGGTCGAAACCGCGGTTTTCATGCGCAGATAGCGCTTTGCACCGAACAGCTGGGAGACCAGCACGCTCGTG
Source organism: Candidatus Agathobaculum merdigallinarum (assembly GCA_019115425.1). Lineage (GTDB taxonomy): Bacteria > Bacillota > Clostridia > Oscillospirales > Butyricicoccaceae > Agathobaculum > Agathobaculum merdigallinarum. The sequence goes on from DXDO01000132.1 coordinate 6,727, forward strand.
CCGATGTTGACGCCGGTCGCCACAGCCACAAACAGCTGAGTGATCGGATAGCTCGCGCCGACGGCGGCGAGCGCCAGTTCGCCCGCTGCGGGCGTGGCGGAAAAGCGGCCGACGATCATGGAGTCGGCCATCTGGTAAAGCTGCTGGAACGCGACGCTGAGCAGCAGCGGGATCGAGAACCAGAACAGCTTTTGGGATGGTTTGCCTTCGGTAAGGTCGGTTGTCATAATACTCCCCTTTTCACTTTGTCACACAACAAGCTCCCCCAGCATGTGGGGGAGCCCTCGTATATTGGATTTCCGTATGATTATTTCGCCTGCCGCTTGCCGTATTTCACCGTCAGCACTGCGACGGCGCCGATCAGCAGCGCCACGCCGATGACAAGCGCCACAAAGCCGTTGCCCGCAATACCGCCGATCAGGAAGCCGACAAAGCTGATCGCCGCGATCAGCAGCGCATAGGGCATCTGGGTGGAGACGTGGTCCATGTGGTTGCACTGTGCGCCCGCGGAGGCGAGAATGGTCGTATCCGAGATGGGCGAGATATGGTCGCCGCAGACCGCGCCGGACAGGCAGGCCGCGACCGTCATCACCAACATGGTGCTGGGTGCGTCGCCGAACACCGCGACCGCGATCGGGATCAGGATGCCGAACGTGCCCCAGGAGGTGCCGGTCGCGAACGCCAGGCCGAGCGCGATCAGGAAGAAGATCGCGGGCATGAGCATGGCGACCATGGATTCCCCGTTCACCAGCGAGGAGACAAAGCCGCCGATGTTGAGGTATTCCTCCGAGCACACGCCGGAAAGCGTCCATGCGAGCGTCAGGATCAGGATGGCGGGCACCATGGCCTTGAAGCCCTCGGTAAACGCCTCGCAAAACTGACCGAAGGACAGCACCTTGCGCGGGATATACAGCAGGAATGTGAAGATTAGTGTGAAGAACGAGCCGAGCACCAGCGAGGTCGAGGAATCGCAGTTGGCAAACGCGTCGATGATGCCGACGCCCTCCAGAATGCCGCCGGTATACAGCATACCGGAAATGCAAAGCACGATCAGCACGCAGATCGGCAGGATCAGGTCGTATACCTTGCCTGCGCCGCCGACCACATAGTTTTCTTCCATGTGGGTCAGGTCGTCGTCCTTGTGCTCACGCGCATATTTCGCCATCGGGCCGAAGTCGAAGTCCGCCCACATCAGCCAAATCAGGAACCCGATGGTAAGCAGCGCATACAGGTTCATCGGGATGGTCTGCAAAAACAGCGAGAAGCCGTCCATACTGCTCGACTCGGGCAGCGAGGAACCGACCGCCGCCGCCCAGCTCGAGATCGGCGCGATGATGCAAACTGGCGCGGCCGTCGCATCAATAACATAGGCCAGCTTGGCGCGTGTGATGCGGTATTTATCCGTCACCGGACGCATGACCGTGCCGACGGTCAGGCAGTTGAAGTAATCGTCCACAAAAATGAACATGCCGAGGAACGACGTTGCAAACGAAGCGCCGCGGCGTGTCCGGATGGTTTTTACCGCCCAGTCGCCGTAGGCGCGCGACGCGCCCGATTTGGTGACGAGCGAAACCAGAATGCCGAGCAGGACAAGAAAAATACAGATATTGATATTTTCCCCTAGCTTGCCGCCCATGACCTCGAAGGTGGTTTCGACCGCGTGCAGCGGGTTGAAGCCGTTGAGCAGCAGGGCGCCCGCCAGAATACCGATCAGCAGAGAGGAGTAAACCTCTTTAGTGATCAGCGCCAGCGCGATCGCGATGATCGGCGGCAGCAGTGTCCATGCGGTTGCCGTTAGATCCATTCCAAATTCCCCCTTAATTTTGCAGGATGTCTGTCTTTCTCCTGCAATTCTCTTCTATTTTATATGTATTTGGGGGGATTGACAAGGTCAAATGCGGTTTTTGACAGGGGAAAACAGAAATTTGTGCAAACTGTGTGACAAGAAGGCGCGAAAATGAGGGGAATTGTCAAATATGATTCGACCGGCGGTATCGCCGCCACTCGCGCAGGGTCTCGCGGCGCAGCGCGAGCACGCCCATCAGGTTGGGCAGCGCCATCAGGCCGTTGAAGGTATCCGAGAGTGCCCATGCCAGATCCAGCCGCATGGTGCAGCCGGCGACGGCCGCGGCGACAAACAGCGCCTTGTATACCGGCATGGCGCGCGCGCCGAACAGATATTCCGCCGCGCGCTGTCCATAGTATGACCAGCCCAGCAGTGTGGAAAACGCAAACAGCACGAGCGACACCGCCACAAACCCGCCGCCGAGCGGCCCGAACACGGTCGAAAACGCCGCGGCGGTCAGCTGCGCGCCGGTGGCGAGCTTTTCCATGAGCGGCGTGCCGACGGCAAGACTGTACAGCGTTTGGTTGTACACGCCGCTGGTCAGGATGACGAGCGCGGTGATGGTGCACATCACGATCGTATCGAAAAACACCTCGAACACCGCCCACATCCCCTGCTCGCACGGCTCCTTCGCGTCCGCGGCGGTGTGTACCATGACCGACGAGCCAAGCCCCGCTTCGTTGGAGAACACCCCGCGCGACACGCCCGTGCGGATGGCGTGCGCCATGCCGTAGCCCGCGATGCCGCCCACGCCCGCCTGCCAGTCGAACGCCGCGGCAAAAATTTGTCCACAGGCCTGTGGAATGTTTTCCCGTCTGCTCCAGAGGACGATCAGCGCCCCGCCCATGTAAAACAGCGCCATGAACGGCACAAGTGTTTCGGTCACCCGGGAAATACGCGCCAGCCCGCCCAGCATGACTGCGCCGAGCAGCACGGCAGTGGCAATGCCGGTCACGAGCGGCGGCACGCCGAACACGCCGGAAAGCCCGCTCGCAATCGAGTTGCACTGGCTCATATTGCCGATGCCGAACGAAGCCAGCACACAGAACAGCGCGAACGCCCCCGCGAGGAACGGGCTGTGCAGCCCTTTTTTGAGATACAGCATCGGCCCGCCGCGCCATGCGCCGTCCGGCCCCTTTTCGCGGTACAGCATACCGAGCGTATTTTCCGCGAACGCGGTCATCATGCCGAAAAAGGCCGAGACCCACATCCAGAAGATCGCGCCCTGCCCGCCGATGGTCAGTGCGGTCGCCACGCCCGCGATGTTGCCCGTGCCGACCGTCGCGGCAAGGGCGGTGCACATCGTGGCAAACGGCGAGACAGCCTGCTCCCCGCTTTTGCGGCGCGCCGCACCCGAAAAACAGGAGAAAAGCGTTTTGCGCAGCCACAGCCCGATGTGACGAAGCTGGAACAGGTGGGTTTTGACGGTGAAGTACACGCCCGTGCCCACCAGCAGCACCAGCATCGGCGCGCCCCAAACAAAGGCGCGCACCATGTCGTTCAGCAGCACGATCTTTTCCATCCACACAGGAAATCCCCCTTTTCCGCTTTCAGCATAACTATATGCTTCAACCTGTCGAAAAAGTTCTTCGCGCGCAGCGCGCATGAAATAGGAAATTGCGGCAAGCTGCAATTTCCAGGTTGATTGTAAAATCAAGTTGGACAGAAAAAATCCATAGTGATTTTGCTCTGTGGTAGAATGGAGTTTCCAGAC
>DXDO01000133.1 GCA_019115425.1 Candidatus Agathobaculum merdigallinarum
TATGTCAAGGCGCTCAACCATTTCTATCTGGAGACCCCGCAGCTGTGGGAGCAGGATACCGACTGGCGCGGCTTTGAGTGGATCAGCCACGAGGACAACCGCAACAACATCATCGCCTTCCGCCGCATCGCGAAGGACGGCAGCGATATCATTGTCGTGGTCAACTTCTCGCCCGAGGAGCAGCCCGGCTACCGCATCGGCGTTCCGTTCGCCGGCACCTATGAGGAGATCTTCTCCTCCGACCGACCGGAATTCGGCGGCAGCGGCATGGAAAACGGCAAGCTGAAGACCGACGGCAAAAAGCCCATGCACGGGCAGGAGCAGTCCATCAGCATCAAGATCCCGCGCTTCGGCGTGCTGTTCTTCAAGGGCAAGCCGCGCGCCAAGCGCCGCACCAAGGCCGAGATCGAGGCGGCCAAGCAGTCCGCGGCCGAAAAGAAGGCAAAAAGCGCAAAATCCGTCTCCAAAGCCGTCGCCAAAACAGGTTCCAAGGCGGTCGCAAAGACCGGCGGAAAGGCCGTAGTAAAGACCGGCGAGAAAGCCGTTGCTAAAACAGGTGAAAAAGCGGTCGCAAAGACCGGCGAAAAAGCCGTTGCCAAGACGGGAGAAAAGGCGGTGACGGCTCCGGGCACAAAGGCGGTGGTCCAGAAAGACGACGCCGCCGACCAGAAATAACGAGGGGATACGCCAAGCGGCGTAAAATAAACGCGTAAACCGCAAAAGGAGAGTTCATCATGTATCGGAAAAAAGAATGCGTGGCAATGCTGCTCGCAGGCGGTCAGGGCAGCCGCCTCTATGTACTGACCAAGAACGTCGCCAAGCCCGCGGTGCCGTTCGGCGGCAAATACCGCATCATCGATTTCCCGCTGTCCAACTGCGTCAACTCCGGCATCGACACGGTCGGCGTGCTCACCCAGTATGAGCCCCATGTGCTCAACGCCTACATTGGCTCCGGCCAAACTTGGGATCTCGACCGCCTGCGCGGCGGCGTATACGTCCTGCCGCCGTACCAGAAGGGCAAAACCTCCGAATGGTACAAGGGCACTGCCAACGCGATCTACCAGAACATCGCGTTCATCGACGAATATGACCCCGAGTACGTGCTGATCCTGTCGGGCGACCATATCTACAAGATGAATTACAACAAGATGCTCCAGCAGCACAAGGAGACCGGCGCGGATGCGACCATCGCCGTGCTCGACGTGCCGCTGGCAGAGGCCTCCCGCTTCGGCATCATGAACTGCAAGCCGGACGGCACGATCTATGAGTTCGAGGAAAAGCCCAAGCAGCCCAAATCCACGCTCGCTTCCATGGGCATCTATATTTTCTCCTGGAAAAAGCTGCGTAAATACCTGATCGACGACGAGGAGAACCCGAAGTCCTCCAACGACTTTGGCAAGGATATTATCCCCGCCATGCTGGCAAACGGCGAAAAGCTGGTGTCCTACCGCTTCGAGGGCTACTGGAAGGACGTCGGCACGATCGAGAGCCTGTGGGAAGCCAACATGGACCTGCTCTCCCCCAACTCCGGCCTCAACCTGTCGGATGACTCCTGGAAGATCTACGGCCGCACCACCGGTTCGCCCCCGCATTTCACCGCGAAGGACGCCACGGTCAAGCACACACTGCTCTCCGAGGGCTGCGAGATCGCGGGCGACGTTTCCGAATCCGTTCTGTTCTCGGATGTGAAGATCGCCAAGGGCGCCAAGGTGGAGTATTCCATCCTGATGCCGGGTGCAGTCGTTGAGGAAGGCGCAACCGTGCGCTATGCGATCATCGCGGAGAACGCCGTGGTCGCCAAGGATGCGGTCGTCGGCGGCAGCCCGTCGGACGGCGATGTGGACAAGTGGGGCGTGGCCGTCGTTGCAGAGGGCGTGCGCATTGGCCGCGGCGCGAAGCTCGCCGCGAAAGAAATGGCAGACGAAGATCTGCCGGACGTAAAGTAAGGGGGCGGAAACAATGAAGAATGTATTAGGCATCATCATTGCATTCGATAATGACAACGATCTCCGTGAGATCACCGAGCACCGCACGGTCGGCGCGGTGCAGTGGGGCGGCCGTTACCGCATCATCGACTTTATGCTGTCCAACATGGTAAATTCCGGAATTTACCGCGTAGGCATTTTGATGAAGGACAAGTACCAGTCCCTCATCGACCACATCGGCAACGCCAAGGACTGGGATCTTTCCCGCAAAAACTCGGGCGTAACCCTTCTGCCGCCGTATTCCTATGCGAAAAAAGCCTCCCCGCTTGTCACCGGCGAATACCGCGGCAAGATCGACGCGCTTGCCGGCGCGGTAGACTTTTTGCAGAAGAACAAAGCGGAATACGTCGTGGTCGCGGACGGCGACATCGTCGCCAATATCCCGCTCGACGACGTGATCGACCGCCACATCAAGTCCGGCGCGGATCTGACCATGGTCTGCACCAAAAAACAGAAGGACTCTCCCTACACCACCTATGTCGAGCTCAACCGCAAAAAGGAAGCGGTCGATATCCGCGTAGGCGACACGAACGAGGGCAAATGCAAGCATATCTCGCTGGGCGTTTACGTCATGAGCCGCCAGTATCTGATCCACATGCTGTCCGACTGCGTCACCCATAACTGCATCCACTTTGAGCGCGAATTTTTGACCCGCGCGCTGATCGACGGCACGGTCTCCGGCTATCTGTTCAATGAATACGCGGTCAAGATCGAGGATACCTTCGATTATTTCCGCTCGAACATGGATATTCTCGACAAGGAAGTGCGCGACGAGGTATTCCTCCGCACCCGTCCGATCCTGACCCGCATCAAGGACGAGGCCCCCGCTTACTACGGCGATAAGGCCGTTGTGGAGGACAGCCTGATCGCGGACGGCTGCCATATCGAAGGCCATGTGAAAAACTGCGTGCTTTTCCGCGACGTCGTGGTCGAAAAGGGCGCTGAGATCACCAACTGCATCATCATGGAGGGCGGCCGCATCCTGTCGGACGCGTCGCTGCGCCATGTGATCACCGACCGCAACGTTGTTGTGCGCGACGGGCGCACCATGATGGGCCATGAAAACTATCCCATCACGATCGCCAAAAACGCAACTGTGTGATAAATCCCCGCTGAATACCCGAAAAATACGCAAAAACAAAGCCGTCAGGCTAAAAATGTTCGTGAAAATTCCCTATATTGCGGGAAGGAAGAATTTAGTATAATAAATATATGCTGGTGCGGAAGCGGAACCTCTGTTTCCGCACCTCCTACTGGGGAGGGTTGGCTCTTATGAAAATCATGTATGTTACCAGCGAATGTGCCCCGTTTGTCAAAACCGGTGGTCTGGGCGACGTTGCGGGCTCACTGCCCAAGGCGCTTGCCGCAAAGGGTCACGATGTGCGCGTGTTCTGCCCGCTGTACTCGGCGATCGGCCAGGAATGGCGCGAAAAGTTCTACTATCTCAAAAACGCCTATGTCCGTCTGGGCTGGCGCAACCAGTACTGCGGCATTTTCCGCTATGAGTCGGACGGCGTCACTTTTTATTTCATCGACAACGAATATTACTTCGCCCGCGGCCAAGTCTACGGCGAGTATGACGACGCAGAGCGTTTCGCCTACTACTCCAAGGCGGTGCTCGAGGTGCTGCCCGATCTGGACTGGAAGCCGGACGTCATCAACTGCAACGACTGGCAGACCGCGCTCGTGCCGGTATACTACAACCTGATGTTCTCCTCCCGTCCGTTCTATGAGAACATCAAGACCGTCTTTACCATCCACAACATCCAGTATCAGGGCCGCTACGGCCGCGAGATCCTCGAGTATGTGCTGGGCATCGACGACGCGCATTTCCGCTCGGGCTTTATGGCGATGGACGGCGACGTCAACCTGATGAAGGCCGCGATCGTGGCCTCCACCGCGGTGACCACGGTTTCGCCCACCTATGCCAACGAGATCCAGACCGAGTATTACGGCTATCGTCTGGATTCCGTGCTGCGCATGAACAGCTACAAGCTGCACGGCATCTTAAACGGCATTGATATGGACGGCTTCAACCCCGAGACCGACCCCAAGATCTTCAAAAACTACGGGCCAAAGAATCCGGAGGACAAGAAAATCAACAAGCTCGAGCTGCTCAAACTGTGCGGCATCGAGGGCGATGAAAACACGCCGGTCATCGGCATGGTCACCCGCTTTGTCGATCAGAAGGGACTCGACCTGATCGAAGCTGTGCTGCACGACATCCTGTCCGACGATCTGCGCCTGATCGTGCTGGGCAAAGGCGACTGGCGCTATGAGCAGATGTTCCTTGAAGCCAAGCGCCGCTATCCGAACAATATCTCGGCGTCCATCATGTTCTCGGGCGACCTTGCCAACCGCATTTATGCGGGCTGCGACATGTTCCTGATGCCGTCCAAGTTTGAGCCCTGCGGCCTCGCCCAGATGATCGCGCTGCGCTACGGCACGATCCCGATCGTGCGGGAGACCGGCGGACTGAAGGACACGGTGCAGGCCTTTGTCGATTATGCCGGCACGGGCAACGGCTTTACCTTCGCCAGCTACAATGCGCATGACATGCTGCATGTCATCCGCGAGGCGTGCGGCGTGTTCCGCTTTAACAAGCCCGCATGGAAAAAGCTGATGCTGCAAGGCATGCAGAGTGACTTTAGCTGGGGGAGCTCGGCTGATAAATACATTGAGGTTTACCATTCCGCATTGGGCTGGTAAACCCCGCAAAGCAAATTATGTGAGGAGATAAGAGATACCATGCCAAAGAACCACTACACAAAAACCGCTCTGAAGGAAGCGATTGCAGGCAAGCTGCAGCGCCACTTCGGCCGTGAGATCGAGGATGCCTCCAAGGAGCAGATCTACGAGGCCTGCGCGCTCGTTGTGCGCGACGCGCTCACCGAGCATATGATTGAAACGCAAAACGAGGTCGAAAAATACGGAGAGCGGCAGGTGCACTATTTGTGCATGGAATTTCTTGTCGGCCGCAGCCTGCGCAATAACGCCTATAATCTGGGCATGCTGCCCGCGCTGACCGAGGCCCTCAAGGACATGGGCTACGAAATGGCCGATATCTTTGAGCAGGAGGCCGATCCCGGCCTCGGCAACGGCGGTCTGGGCCGTCTGGCGGCCTGCTATATGGACGGCATGGCCACCACGGGCGTGCGCGGCACCGGCTACTCCATCCGCTACGAACACGGTATTTTCAAGCAGAAGATCGAAAACGGCCAGCAGGTCGAGCTGCCGGATTCCTGGCTTGCGTCCGGCGACGTGTGGCACATCCCCGCGATGGACGACACCCGCGAGGTCAAGATCGGCGGCACGGTGGACACCCACTTTGACGAAAACGGCAAGCTGATCGTCGAATACAAGGACTATACGCCCGTGCTCGCCGTGCCTTACGATATGCCGATCTCGGGCTACGACACCAACAACATCGCCTGCCTGCGCCTGTGGGAGGCCAAGAGCCCGATCGCGCTGGATATGAAGCTGTTCTCGTCCGGCGAATATCTCAAGGCGCTCGAGAAGCACGCCATGGCCGAGACCATCTCCATGGTGCTCTATCCGGAGGATAACCACCGCGAGGGCCAGTCTCTGCGTCTCAAGCAGCAGTACTTCTTGGTTTCCGCCACGCTGCAGGACATCTGCGCCAAGCATAAGGCCAAGTATGGCACGCTTGCAAACTTCGCGCACAAGCACGTGCTGCACATCAACGATACCCATCCGACTCTGGTCATTCCGGAGCTCATGCGCATCCTGATGGATGACAACGACATGAGCTGGGAGACTGCATGGAACATCACCAGCCAGTCGGTGGCTTACACCAACCACACCGTCATGCCCGAGGCGCTTGAGTGCTGGCCGGTATCGCTGGTGCAGGAGCTGATGCCCCGCATCATGCAGATCATCTACGAGATCAACGAGCGCTTCTGCAAGGAGCTGTGGAACTACTTCCCGAACGACTTCCAGAAGATCTCCAAGCTCGCCATCGTGGCGGACAACACCGTGCGCATGGCGCATCTGGCGATCGCCGGCTCGTTCTCGATCAACGGCGTATCCGCGCTGCACTCCGAGATCCTCAAGGACCGCGTGTTCAACGATTTCTACAAGATCTATTCCTCCAAGTTCTGCAACGTCACCAACGGCATTGCACACCGCCGCTGGCTGTGCGAAGCGAATCCGGAGCTGGCTGCCCTGATCGAGAGCAAGATCGGCAAGGGCTACCGCAAGCATCCGTCCGAGCTGCAGGTGCTCGCCAACTACGGCGAGGACAAGGCCCTGCTCGCCCAGCTCGGCCAGATCAAGCGCGACAACAAGCAGCGTCTGGCCGACTATATCAAGGAGCATAACGGCATCGAGGTCAATATGGACTCGATCTTCGACGTACAGGTCAAGCGCCTGCATGAGTATAAGCGCCAGATGCTCAACATCCTGCACATCATCTCGCTCTACCACAAGCTGAAAGCCAACCCGGGTATGGACTTTGTGCCGCGCACCTTCATCTTCGGCTCCAAGGCGGCGCCGGGCTACGCGGTAGCGAAAAAGACCATCCAGCTGATCAACTCCATCTCGAACATGGTCAACAACGATCCGGATATCGGCGACAAGCTCAAGGTCGTGTTCATGGAGGACTACAAGGTATCGCTCGCCGAGATGATCATGCCGGCAGCCGAGGTCTCCGAGCAGATCTCGATTGCGGGCAAGGAAGCCTCCGGCACGGGCAACATGAAG
>DXDO01000134.1 GCA_019115425.1 Candidatus Agathobaculum merdigallinarum
GCGCGCCAAATCGAAATATGTTTAGGTTTGCTTGAGGTTGATTTCGCTGCAACAAAAGCCGATGACAAGTGCTATGTACAGGTGACGTAGTCCATGCTGGGCGAGGAGGTGCACATGCGCGAGTTGACGCCGCTGCAAAAGATTGCAGATAGCTATGAAAACTCGTGCTGACGTTGGCATGTGGCGCTGCCCCCCCCCCACGAAGCATTAATTGGTGATAAAGACTGTATTTTTTGCAAGATATGCACAATCCGAATTTGTTTCCGATAGGAAACGGGTTCGGATTATTTTTTTACCCTGTTTCGGACTCTCTGACGCCCTCTGGCGGTGTGCTGCTCACAAATCGCCGCCTCAAAATGACCTCACCCTATTCGGTAAAGGCGTTCAGCACCCCGTGCTCAGGGGCAGTCTGCTCTGTAAGAGATGTTCCTGCGCCGCAAAGGAGTTTTGAAGAAATTTTGCAGCAAAAAGCACAAATTCCCTTGCAAAAGCAAGGGGAATATGGCATTCTTATATTAAGGATGGTTGTTCCTCTGGAGGAACCTTTTCCGGAGGACCCCCAGCGGCCAGAGGGAAAATAAAGTGTATGACTTCCCTTGGCTTTTTACTTTATAGAGGAGGGCTTTGCATGAAAAAACGTATGGTATCACTGTTGTTGGCATGTGTCATGTGCCTGTGTTTGGTGCCGGTAGCGGCGCAGGCCGTCGACTTGTATGAGATGTATCCGTATGAAGTAACGCCGTTCCGCGCAGAGGACTTTACGAATAACGCTGACAATAAGACCTATGTGGGCAGTACCGAGCCGGAAATCGAAATCAGGGAAATGACCATCGACGGGACTACGAGGGAGGTATCTGTTTTCCCAGCGGGCACAAAGTTCGAGGGCCTGGGAGAAGTGGATGTGGCAAATGTTGAGGCCTATATAAACGGGGAGCGCGATTTCACCAGTACATATATCGATCCGTCGGCAGGGCTGCCCGCGCAGGGCGTCTATAAGATGGGCGTGTACAGCATCTACTATGGCCATCTGGCTGATGCATGGGTCACCGCAGAAGGCTCCGGCACATCTGTCGATCCGACTGAGCCCAGCGAACCCACGGATCCTTTCTTTACCGATGTAGCCGCCGGTACGTACTATGCCGAGCCGGTGGCATGGGCTGTCGAGAATAATATTACCAGCGGCACCAGTTCCACCACGTTCTCTCCTGACGAAACCTGCACCCGTGCGCAGATTATCACCTTCCTCTGGCGAGCCGCGGGTTCCCCAGAGCCTGAAAATCCTTCCGCTTTTACTGACGTAAAGGCTGATGCCTATTATACCCAAGCGGTGGCGTGGGCCGCAGAGAACGATATGGCGAGCGGCGGCACTTTTTCCCCGGATGCTCCCTGCACGCGGCTGATGGCGGTGGAGTTCATGTGGAAACAGGCTGGAAGCCCCAGCGCAGCAGCAGCAGACTTTACCGATGTTTCCTCTAGTGCCGTCAACTGGGCGGTAGAAACGGGCGTGACCAGCGGCACAAGTGCCACTACGTTCTCTCCGGACGAAACCTGCACCCGTGCGCAGATTGTGACGTTCCTGTATCGTGCGTTTGCAGAATAATCAATACACCCCCTGTCAGGGCCGACAATGGTCGAGATGAACGGCGCACTTTGTGCGCCGCCATTGACCGCTCCGTCCGGTCTTGCTGAATGGTAACCAGGGAGGGCAACCCCCATTAGGGGCTTGCCCTCCCTTTAGCATACCTCCGGTTTTGTCGGCGTGCGGCCCAGATTGCATTTCTGCACTCATGTCCCATCCATCCCAAGCCCAAAGAAGCGGCGCAGACCAGTCCACCCTCATGGGCTGATCTGCGCCGCTTCCGAGTTTTAAGCCAAAGGCCGCTCAAGAGCGTGAGGAAATACGCCGCTTCATCGAGATGTGCTTTTGCGTTGCTGAGATTACCGCCCCTCGTGGCCGCGCATCTGCGACAGGGACTTGGCTGATTAAATCTGCGAAGTAAAGACCTGATACCCCTGACGGCTCATTTCGTCCAGCAGACGCTTGGCATGCTCCACACCGCCGACTTCGCACACGACCTGAATGATCGCTTCTCCGATGTCCAAATCGGCCTGCACACGATCATGCTGGAAGCGGATGATGTTGGCATTCTGCTCAGCGACCAGATGCGCAAAGCGCTCAAGCGCACCGGGCGCGTCCGGCATGACGGTTGAGAACTTGAGATGGCGGCAGCGGGTGACAAGACCCTTCTCTACGATTTTGTGAATGAAAGATACGTCGATATTGCCGCCGGACAGCAGGCAGACCACTTTTTTCCCTTTGACATCTACCTTGCTGTTGAGTACCGCGGCGAGCGAAGCCGCGCCCGAGGTCTCAACAACCTGCTTGGCGCGTTCAAGCAGCAGCAGGACTGCGGATGCAATCTCGTCATCCGAAACAGTGACGACGCGGTCAACATACTTCTGGATATACTGGAACGTATTCTCGCCGGGCGTTTTGACGGCAATACCGTCCGCAATGGTGCGTACACCCTCAGACGGGGTAAGCGTGCCTGCACGGAACGAGTTGGCGATCGCCGGAGCGCCCTCGGCCTGCACGCCGATCACTTGAATGCGCGGGTTGATCTGCTTGGCGCAGGCCGCCACGCCCGAAATCAGTCCGCCGCCGCCCGCGGGGACAAAAATCATATCCACAAACGGCAGGTCGCGCAGAATTTCAAGCGCAATCGTGCCCTGACCGGCCATAACATCTTCATCATCGAACGGATGAATAAACTCTGCGCCGGTCTCCTCGCAGATCTCACAAGCCTTGGCATAGGCTTCGTCATAAATATTGCCCGCCAGCACGACCTCCGCGCCGTAGCCTTGCGTTGCGGAAACCTTGGCAATCGGCGTGGAGCGCGGCATGACGATGGTGGACTTAACGCCCACCGAGCTTGCCGCAAATGCGACGCCCTGCGCATGGTTGCCCGCGGAGGAAGCAACGACCGCGTGCAGCCCGCCCTCGGCATATCGCTTCATAATCTTGTTGTAAGCGCCGCGCACCTTAAAAGAGCCGGTCTTTTGCTGGTTTTCGAATTTGAGATACACCTCTGCGCCGGTCATGGCGGAAAAGGTGCAGGATGTGGACAGCGGAATGTTGTGAATGACATTTTTCAGGCGGTCAGCCGCCATTTCGAAATCTTTGAGTTCAAGCATAGTATATTTCCCCAGTTTAGCAAGATAGATTTATCATATCATCTTTATCCGGCGTTTGCAAGGGGGATGCGCGGCGGATGCGCGGCGGATGCGCGGCGGATGAATGCATTTTGGGTTGCTATTGGGGATTCGTTTTGTTATACTATAATAGATACGGAATACTTAGCGGAGGATATGTTGAGATGGACGAGCAGAGCAAAGGCTTTCGCGGCGCGTTGTTCGGCGGCTTTAAGCGCGAGGACGTACTGCACTACATAGAACAGACAGACAGCAAATATCATGCGGAAACAGAGGAGCTGCGCCGTCAGCTGACCGAGGCGCAGGCGGCTTTGTCCGAACTGCGCAGCCAGAACGAAACGCTGACTGAGAAGAACGCCGAGCTGCTGGAGCGCCTTGGAGAAATGACACTGGATACGGACAAGATCCGTGCACAGCTGGACGAGATCGAACGCGGCTTTGCGCTTCAGACCTCGGAGATCGAGGCGCAGAATGCACGCGCGGAGGAGCTTGCTGCGGAGAACGATCGCCTGACCGCGGAGAACGCCAAGCTGTCCGCCAAATGCGGGGAATATGACGCATCCAAGGATAAGATTGCGGAGATGGAGCTGTCTGCCTACCGGCGTGCCAAGAGGATCGAAGAGGACGCCAAAGCCGAGCTGCAAAAGCTGCGGCGGCAGTCGCTCGAGATGATCGATCAGGTCAAGCGGCAGCTGGACGTGACAAAGGAGAATTACCGCACCGTGCTGGCGCGAAGCCAGCAGGAGTCGGCGGAAATGGCGCGCAAGGCGGGCGAGGTACTGGGCGAGATCGATCGCATCACCGCTGCGCTGGGCAAGGGAGAGACGGATAAGTCCAAAGTCGGCCTGCGCGAAGTGCTGAACAACCTGCGCCCAAAGACGGAGGAATGAGCCATGGCACACTATGATCTCAGGACAGAAGAACTCAAGCATATGGCGTCCAAGCTGCGCGCGGGCGATACCGTTTCCCTGACAGGCACGGTATATACTGCGCGCGACGCCGCGCACAAGAAGATCGTTGCGGCGATGGACGCAGGCGAAGCGCTGCCGTTTGAGTTGGACGGCGCGGCGATCTACTATGCCGGTCCCACGCCCGCGAAGCCCGGGCAGGTCATCGGTTCGGTCGGGCCGACGACTTCGGGCCGCATGGACCCCTTCGCGCCCCGTCTGCTCGATGCGGGCCTTTCCTGCATGATCGGCAAGGGCGTGCGCAGCAAGGATGTACAGGAAGCGATGGCGCGCAACGGCGCGGTATACATGGTGGCCATCGGCGGCGCGGGCGCGGCAAAGGCCGCGTCGATCAAAAACGTCGAGGTTATCGCGTATGACGAGCTTGGCTGCGAATCCGTCAAGAAACTGACGGTCGAGAATTTCAGCGCGATCGTATCGCAGGACTGCGTGGGCGGCAATCTGTATACGGAAGGCATCGCCAAATACAAAAAGTAAGGGATTGCTGGAGCGATTTACACATCAAACTGTGCAGCCCATAATAATCGGTTTCGCTGCTGTGCGTTATAAACGCATTTGCTTCAATCGAAAAGAATAAAATCCTCCCATCGGGCATAGGCTTTGCTGAAAGCGGTCTGAGGGGGGATTTTTTTGAAGCTGGGATTCCGGCATACAGCAGTGCAGGCGGTATGTACGGTGATAGCGCTGTGCTTGGCGATCAGTCTGCTGCCGCGGGATCGGGCGCAGACGGCGTTTAGCGCGCAGGAGGGGGTGCGTCTGCCGGTGCTGATGTATCACAGTATTTTGAAAGACAGCGCGCGACAGGGAAAATATGTGGTATCCCCTGAGGTGCTGGCTGCCGATCTGGATGCACTGCAAAAGCGCGGCTGCCACACAGTGACCGTATCCGACCTGTTGGCTTATGTGCAAAACGGCACGCCGCTGCCCGATAAGCCCGTGATGATTACCTTTGACGACGGCTACTATAACAACTATGTATACGCTTATCCGCTGCTCCAGCAGCGCGGCATGAGGGCAGTCATCTCGATAATAGGCAGCCAGACCGCGCTCTATACAGAGGAGGGGACAGAAAACGCCTATTGGTCGCATCTGCGTCTGGATCGTTTGGCGGAAATGCAGGATGTGTTCGAGGTGCAGAACCACTCGTGGAACCTGCACGAATACGGCGAGCGCCGCGGCTGCCTGCGGATGCGCGGCGAGGCGGAGGCGAGCTATGAGAGCCTGCTGCGCGAGGACACCGAGCAGACGCAGGCGCTTTTGATTGAAGCGGGCCTTCCCGCGCCGCAGTGCTATACCTATCCGTTCGGCGCGTGCTCGGAGGAGAGCGAGCGGATACTAAAGGACATGGGCTTCCTGTGTACGCTCGGCTGCGAGGAGCGGATCAATCTGGTGACAAGGGACGCGGGGTGCCTTTATGAAATGGGACGATTTAACAGGGCGGCGGGGGAAAGCACGGAAAGCTATCTCAGACGGGCATTGGGGGAGTGATGGAGTGGAAGGACTGCGTTTTTCCGAACTGCATTGCCGCGAGGTGATCAACCTGTGTGACGGCGCCCGGCTGGGCGAGGTGTGTGATTTGATTTTCGATCCGGTGTGTGGGCAGATTACAGCGCTCATTGTACCCGAGCAAAGCGGACTGATGGGGCTGTTTTCGCGGGAGGACTGCGTGATCCCGTGGAACTGCATCGAGACGCTGGGAGAGGATTATATTTTGGTCAAATTACACCGGTAATGGAGCGAAAACCCTTAAAAACGGCGGAAAAACCCTATACATGGGCAGCAGCGTATTTTTACTTTTCATTTTGACAAAACTGTGCTATAATCCGTATATAATAAAGGAGAGTGAGCACTATGGCAGATCATAAAGAGTATTGGTCGACCGAGAGCGATCAGGGTTCCATCCGCATTTCCGAGGACGTCGTCGCATCGATCGCGGCACTCGCCACCTCGGAGACGGCGGGCGTCAGCGGTCTGTATTCCACGTTGACAAGCGATATCGTCAACTTCCTGAGCAAAAAGAATCTGTCCAAGGGCATCCGTATCGAGCTGGGCGATGAGGATACGGTCAAAATCGAAATCGGTTTTCTTGCTCTGTTCGGTCACAACATCTGCGAGGTTGCAAAGCTGGTGCAGGAAAATGTCAAGTCCTCGGTTGAGTCCATGACCGGACTCAAGGTGACCGAAGTGAACATCCACGTTGGCGGCGTGACGTTTGCGCCCGCTCCAGCTGCGGAGGAGCCGGCAGCGGCGGTCGAAGAATAAAACCATCAAACGGCACGGTCTTGTGATCGCGCCGTTTTTTTATTTTCTCAATAGGCGTTTTCGGTCGAATATCCGCTTGCGCTTTTGGCGAAAATAGGATAAAATAAATCGTATTCATAGACAATGGGGAGGACCTGCCGCCGTGAGTGTGATGAGCAGAACAAAAGCAAGAGAGATCGCCCTGCACTTGGTTTTTGAAATGGGGTTTCAGCAGTTCGCAGATGAAAACCTGAACGACCGTCTGGACGAAAGCATTATGGCTTCGATCAGCGGCGAGATCGCGCTGTATGCGGGAAAGCTGACAGAACAGCAGACACAGTACATCCGCTCGGTCGTGGGGGGCGTCGCCAGTCATCTGGACGAACTCGATCAGACCATCGAGACCTATGCAAAGGGCTGGAAACTCAGCCGCTTGTCCCGCATGACGACAGCGGTGCTGCGCCTTGCAATTTATGAAATGCGCCATGTGGAAGATGTGCCGGTCGGTGTGGCCATTAACGAAGCGGTCGAGCTGGCCAAGGTATATGATACGGACGAAGCTGCGTCCTTCATCAACGGCGTGCTGGGTTCGGTGGCGCGTGCGGAATTCCCGCAGGCTGCACCCTCCGCAAAGGCGGACAAGCCCGTGGAGAAAACCGATGCCTGAGCGTTTTCTGGGGATCGATACATCGAACTACCGCACCTCCGCCGCGGTATACGATGCGGAGAGCGGCGCATGGCGCAATGAGGGCGGACTGCTGACCGTGCCCGAGGGCGCGATCGGCCTGCGCCAGTCGGATGCGCTGTTCCAGCATACGTTGCGCCTGCATGAGAAAATCGAAGCCCTGCCGCAGGGCGAGGTGCGCGCCGTCGGTGTGAGCACCCGCCCGCGCGCGGTCGAGGGCTCGTATATGCCCTGCTTTCTGGCGGGGGAGAGCGTCGCGCGCAGCGCGGCGCATTTGCTATCTGTGCCGCTTTACGCGGTGTCGCATCAGCAGGGGCATATTGCGGCAGCCGCGCTGAGCGCAGGCAGGCTGGAACTGCTGGACGGCACTTTTCTTGCTTGGCATCTGTCGGGCGGCACAAGCGAGCTGCTGCTGGTGAAAGCCGGCGCGGACGGCCTGCCGGACTGCACCTGCATCGGCGGCACGACTGACCTCGCCGCCGGACAGCTGATCGACCGCGCGGGCGCGCTGCTCGGTCTGCCGTTCCCGTCGGGCGCGGCGCTGGACAGGCTCGCGCTCGAAGCCGAGCCGGAAAAGGGATACCGCCCCAAGGTGACGGACTGCCGGTTTTCGCTCTCCGGTATGCAGAATCAGGTGGAAAACAAGTTTAAGTCTGTCGAACCCGCGCAGATGGCGCGGTTCACGCTCGAAACGGTTGCCAACGCAGTCGTCAAGGCGACCGAGCAGGCCAGACAGAAGTACGACTGCCCGATTCTGTGCGCGGGCGGCGTAATGGCGAGCGAAATCATCCGCGCGCGTATGCGCGCGGCCTTCGGCGATGCCGTCAGTTTTGCGGAACCCGTGCTGTCGGGCGATAATGCGGTCGGTGCAGCGGTGCTCGCCGCGCGGCTTTATGAAAGGGAGAAGCAGTGAGTACGGTATATTCTGTTACCAGGCTGAACAACGAGATCAAGGATCTGCTGGACGCGGTGCCGGGCTACCGCAATCTGCTGGTGCAGGGCGAGATCTCGAACTATAAGGCGCACTCGTCCGGCCATCACTATATGACGCTCAAGGACGAAGGCGCGGCGATCAACGCGGTCATGTTCCGGTCGGACGCCATGCGGCTCAAATTCCGTCTGGAAAACGGCATGAAGGTGATCGTGCGGGCACGCGTCAGTTCGTTTCCGCGTACAGGGCAGGTGCAGCTCTATATTTCTGAGGTCATACCGGACGGTGCAGGCGCATTAAACCTTGCGTTTGAGCAGCGGAAAAGCAAGCTGCAGGCCGAAGGTCTGTTTGATCCGGCGCACAAAAAGCCCATCCCATCCTGTCCGCAGCGCATCGCGCTCGTCACTTCGCCGACCGGCGCGGCGGTGCGCGATATGATCCGTATTCTGGGGCGGCGCTGGCCCTTGGCCAAAGTCACGCTATACCCCGCGCAGGTGCAGGGACAGGGCGCGGCGGAGAGCATTGCCTGCGCGCTCATGCTGGCAAACGCCGTGGGCGAGGCGGATGTGATTCTGTGCGGTCGCGGCGGCGGATCAATGGAGGATTTATGGGCGTTTAACGAGGAAGTCGTCGCACGGGCGATTTACGACTCGGATATCCCGGTGATCTCGGCGGTCGGCCATGAGCCGGACGTGACCATTGCGGACTTTGTCGCCGACCTGCGCGCGCCCACGCCCTCCGGTGCAGCCGAGCTCGCCGTGCCCGACAGGGCGGAATACGCACTTTCCGTGCGTACGCTGGATACACGTCTGCGCACGGCGGCGCATAAGCAGCTGCAAGCGCGGCAGCAGCGTTTGACCACCTTGCAGGAGCGGTTGGAACTGCGCACGCCTGCGAGTTATATCGCGGAAAAGAGGCTGCTGCTCGACCAGATGACCGACCGGCTGTGCGCCGCGCTGCCCGCGCGTCTGACACGCGAGGGACAAAAGTTGACCGTGCTGCGGCAGCGTCTGCTTGCGGCGGGACAGAGCGGCCTGCACAAGCGCCGCCTGCGCTTTGCGCAGACTGTCGCCACGCTGGATGCGATCAGCCCGCTGCGCGTGCTCGCCCGCGGCTACGCGGTCGCGACCAAGGGCAAACGCGGCGCGGTGGTGACCGATGCGGCGGCGCTGGGGGAAGGCGATACGCTGCACATCCGATTTGCCAAAGGCGCGGCGAACTGCCGCGTGACCGATACCGAGGAGGAAGCATAAATGGCCGAAAAGACGTTTGAAAGCCAGATGGAGCGGCTGGAGGAGATCGTCCGCCTGCTGGAAAAGGGCGAAGCGCCGCTGAATGAGAGCATGAAGCTGTTTGAAGAGGGCACCAAGCTGTCCGCCGCGCTCGGTAAACTGCTCGACAAGGCGGAGCAGAAGGTGACCGTCATGCAGGAGAACATGCAGGGCGAGCTGCTCGAGCAGCCGTTCGACGCGGAGGAGGCGGGAAAATGACCTTTACAGAGCAGCTGAAAGCGGATATCGCTTTGATCGAGCCTGCCCTCGAAAAATACCTGTCCCGCGAGACAGGCGAGGGCTACGACCGCATCTTTGAGGCCGCGAAATACTCCGCCATGGCGGGCGGCAAGCGTTTGCGGCCGGTGATCGTGCTGGAGTTCTGCCGCCTGTGCGGCGGGGACGTGGAGAAGACGCTTCCTTTCGCGTGCGCGCTTGAGATGATTCACACCTATTCGCTGATCCATGACGACCTGCCGTGCATGGATAACGACGACCTGCGCCGCGGCCGCCCGACCTGCCACAAGGCGTTTGACGAGGCGACCGCCGTGCTTGCGGGCGACGGGCTGCTGACCGCGGCATTTGAGACCGCGTCCGCCGCTGAGGGACTGCCCGCGGAAACGGTGCTGCGGTGTATCCGTATCCTCGGCCGCGCGGCGGGCATGAACGGTATGATCGCCGGACAGGTGCTCGACATGGGCGCGGAGCACCGGAAGATCACGCTCGACGAACTGCGCCTGCTGCAAAGCCTCAAGACCGGCTGCCTGCTGTGGGCGGCGTGCGAGCTGGGCTGCACCGCCGCAGGCAGGGACGATCCGGATACGCTCGCCAAAGCACACGCTTATGGGGAAAAACTCGGTCTGGCGTTCCAGATTCAGGACGATATTCTGGATATCGAGGGCGACGCGCAGGTGCTCGGCAAGACCACCGGTAAGGATGCGCGCGATGAGAAATCCACCTTCCCGTCGCTTCTGGGGCTGGAGGAGTGCCGCCGGCTGGCGGACAGCCTGACCGAAGAGGCAGCCCAGGCGGTTTCCGGCATGGAGGGCAGCGGCTTTTTGGCAGAGCTCGCCCGCAGCCTGACAGGGCGCACAAATTAAAACGAATTTTTATGCAGTTTTCTTGAATAACCGATGGATTTGTGTTAAAATAACAAATAAGTGGCGCAGTATCCTAGTCAGCGCATACGATTCCCAGGACGGGCCTAAAAATCCGTAGAAGGGCATATCGATGAAGTCTCTGGTGTTTGCTTCTTACGCCCAGTTTGGGGTGGATGCTGGAGGTTAAGGCTCGAGGGCGCGCTTCAATGGCATGAAGTACCGACCCTCCCGCCGTGGAGACCTGTATGCGTGGGGCACCTATAACATCGACCCGATTGATGGATGCTCTACGGTGCAGGATGAAACCTGCAATGCGGTGCGGCGCGGCTGCGCGTGTTCTCCCGCCTGCCCGGAAACGGTGCAGGAAAATGGGCGGCGCGCAGGAGCAAAGTGCTGTGTGCAGTGTAGCCTGCCTTGCGTGGTTATGGTGGATATCGTATCCGCCCACGGCTTCCCGGCCAGGAAACCGCGGGAATTGACGGTTGAAACCATAGCTGCAAAAGAGGCTAAGAATCGTGTTGCCTGCAGTGGAAAACACCTAGGCTGTTCTTAAACGAGGCAGATTGAGGATTGCAGTGCGGACTCAGTGGCAATTCGGTCCCGGTGATGGTAACATCCCGGCGCGGACTTTAATGGGAAATCCCCACGACGGCGACGCGTGGCAGTCCGCGGGGAAAGCCAACCGAACCTCAAGCCGCAAGATTTACTCAGTCTGCCGCCACTTTATCATTATAAAATTCGCTCGGAACCGCTTTCCGGGCGCTGACGATACGGGGAGTTTGGTTTTTTGGATACGTCCGACAAACAGAAGAAAAAGGCGCAGCCGCCGCAAAAGCCGCGGCTGATTGATACCAGATGGGTGACTGTCATCATGCCGGTGAGCTTTGTGCTTTCGGTTGGCATGAGTTATCTGTCCAACGAGGCGCTGAACAGCGCGGGCACGCTGCTGTCCTTTGTGGTGCTGTTCTTTTTTATTGCGCTTGGCATCGTATTCGATATGATCGGCATTGCCGCGGCCTCAGGCACGGAAAAAGAGTTCCATTCTATGGCTGCGCACAAGGTGCGCGGTGCAAAGGAAGCCGTGTGGATGCTGCGCAACGCAGAAAAGGTCTCCAACATCTGCAATGATGTCGTGGGCGATATCTGCGGTATCATTTCGGGTGCAACCGGTGCGCTGATCGTGGCTAATATCACGACAGGCATGAGTGGGCCTATGGTGGTGGTGATCTCGCTGCTTGTCACCGGTATGGTCTCCGCGCTGACGATCGGCGGCAAGGCTGCGGGTAAAGGCGTAGCGATGGCGTTCAGCAGCAAGGTGCTTGCGCTGTGCGGGCGGCTGCTTTCCGTGCTGCCGTTCTCGTTTGACGCCAAAAAATGAATGCCGTGGGGCAGAAAGAACGGAAATGATGAAACGATACGGGATTTTGGACAATATCACCAGCCCCGCCGACCTGCGCGGGCTGTCATATGATACGCTGAACGTGCTGTGTGCGTCGCTGCGGGAGTTCATCGTGGATTCCGTATCGCGCACAGGAGGACATCTGGCCTCCAACCTCGGTGTGGTGGAGCTGGCGGTGGCGCTTGAGCGGGAGTTTGATTCCTCGCGCGATCGCATCATCTACGATGTAGGCCACCAGAGCTATGTGCATAAGATCCTGACCGGCCGCCGTGACCGCTTTGATACATTGCGGCAGTACGGCGGCCTTTCCGGTTTTATGAAGCCGGAGGAAAGCCCAACCGACCCCTGCGTGACCGGACATGCGTCCGATTCGGTCTCGGTTGCGCTGGGTATGGCGCATGCGCGCACGCTCAAAAATCAGAAATACCACGTGGTTGCCGTGATTGGCGACGGCGCGCTGACCGGCGGCATGGCGTATGAGGCGTTGAGCAACGCAGGCACCTCGGGCGAGCCGCTTCTGGTCGTGCTCAACGATAACAATATGTCCATTGCGCAGAATGTCGGCGGCCTGAGCCGTCATTTGGCGCGTCTGCGCGTCAGTCCGCAGTATCTACACGCTAAATTTCGCGTGAAGGAGCGCCTTGCGCGCATTCCGGGCGGCGCGGCGGTGTCGCGTACCATTTCGCGCGCCAAGGCGCGTATCAAGAGCTTTGTGCTGCCAAATTCGCTGTTTGAGCAGATGGGCTTCATCTATCTCGGGCCGGTGGACGGACATGACCTGAAAAGCGTGTGCGAGCTGCTCGCGCAGGCGAAAAAAATAAAAAAACCTGTGCTGCTGCATGTGATGACGCAGAAAGGGCGTGGCTATGCGCCCAGCGAGCAACAGCCGGAGAAATACCATGGCGTATCGCAATTCGATCCGGTGACCGGAGCGTTTCAGGCGGAGAAGAAAGAGGATTTCTCAGTCTGCTTTGGGCGCGAATTGTGCGCGATGGCGGAAAAAGACGCGCGCATTTGCGCGATTACGGCGGCAATGCCGTCCGGCACGGGATTGACGCGGTTTGCATCCCGCTTCCCAAGCCGCTTTTTTGATGTGGGCATTGCAGAGGAGCATGCGGTCGCCATGGCGGCGGGTATGGCTGCACAGGGCCTGGTGCCGGTCGTTGCGATGTACTCGACCTTTTTGCAGCGCGCCTACGACCAGCTGGTACATGACGTGGCGATCGAGGGGCTGCATGTGGTGCTGTGCGTGGACCGTGCAGGCATTGTCGGCGCGGACGGCGCAACCCACAACGGCGTGCTGGACATTGCCTTTTTGCGCTCAATCCCGGGGATGAAGATTTTCTGCCCCTCAAATTTCAGCGAGCTTCGCAGCATGATGACGCGCGCGATCTATCATGAGGATGGCCCTGCGGCCATCCGCTATCCACGCGGCGGAGAGGGCGCGTTTCGCCGGGACACCGCACAGGAGACGCTTGTCTGCGTGCGCGAGGCAGCGGGTCATACTTTGACGCTGCTGACGCACGGCGCGCTGGTGAATGAAGCGCTGGCTGCGGCCGAACTGCTTGAGAGCAGGCAGATCCGTGCACAGGTCTATAAGGTAAACGAATTTAGCGATGCATTGGAGCAGGCGCTTACCGAACAGAAAGACGCGCTTGCCGGCTGGTGCGTGGTGGTAGAGGACAACGTGCAGAGCGGCGGTCTCGGCGAATGGGTCGCCGCGCACCGCACGGAGCGTACCGATCTTCTGAACACCGGCGACCGTTTCCTGCCGCACGGCGGTGTAGGCGAGATTTACCGCTGCTGCGGTATTGACGCGGAGGGAATCGCCTCATTTGTGATCAAAAACCGGAAAGGAAAGGACAACAGCCTTGGCTAAAAAGAGACTGGACGTACTGCTGTTTGAAAAAGGGCTTTGCCCCTCGCGTGAACGCGCAAAAACCGCAATTATGGAGGGCATCGTCTATATTGCGGGGCAGAAGGCGGGAAAAGCGGGCGACATGGTGGATGAAAACGCGCCCCTTGAGGTGCGCGGCAACGAGAACGCCTTTGTGTCCCGCGGCGGCAAAAAAATTGAGAAAGCGCTCGACTATTTTGCGATCGACCCCGCAGGGTTGACCGTGATGGATGTCGGCGCGTCCACCGGCGGCTTTACCGACTGCCTGCTGCGCCGCGGCGCTGCCAAGGTGTATTCGATCGACGTGGGCTACGGCCAGCTGGCGTGGAGCCTGCGGCAGGACCCGCGCGTCAAATGTATGGAGCGCACCAATATCCGCTATGTCACGCCCGAAATGCTCGAGGAAACGCCCTCGCTGTGTGTGATCGACGTATCGTTTATCTCTCTTCGGCTGGTTTTGCCGGTCGTGTCCGGCCTGCTGACAGAGGACGGCCGCGTGGCCTGCCTGATCAAGCCGCAGTTTGAAGCGGGCAAGGGTAAGGTCGGCAAAAAAGGCGTGGTGCGCGAGCCGGAGATCCACCTCGAGGTATTGGAGCGTTTCGCGGAGAACGCACACGAAGCAGGCTTCATCGTACAGGACATCACCTTTTCGCCCATCAAGGGGCCGGAGGGCAATATTGAATTTTTGGGCTATCTGGCAAAGCAGGGCGAGGACCGTGTGCCGGATCTGCAGGACATTGTGCGTCAGGCGCACGCAGAGTTGGACGGCTGATATTTTATGTTTATGAAGAACTTTTTCATCTATCCCAATACGCGCAAGGATGGTGCGCTCGCCTTGCTGCCGCAGGTTTGCGGACAGCTGAGACGGGAGGGCGTCCGCCTGATGCTGCCCATGCAGCTGCGTGCTGCGGCGCCTGATATTCAGGGCGCGGACTATATGGAGACCGATGCGGCCATTCAGTTTGCCAATGCGGCAATCGTGCTTGGCGGAGACGGCACGATGCTGCGCATCGCGCGAACAGCCGCACGGAATAACGTACCGCTGCTCGGTGTCAACGTCGGCCATGTCGGCTTTATGACCGAGCTGGAGCCGGGCGAACTGGGAGAGATGGAAAAGCTCTTTACAGGAGAGTATTCGACCGACAGCCGTATGATGCTGCATGTATCGGTCATTCGCGATCAGCGCGTGGTTTACGAAAACGATGCGCTCAACGATGTTGTGATCGCCAAGGGCACCGCGTTTCGTGTCGTGCGCGTGAGCATCTCGGCGGACGACGAGGAGGTCACCCGCTTTAACGGAGACGGTGTGATCGTCGCCACGCCGACCGGTTCGACCGCTTACGGGCTGTCCGCGGGTGGTCCGGTGATCGAGCCTTCGGCGGAAAACATGGCGGTCATCCCGATCTGCGCGCACGCGCTGGCGGCCAAGTCCTTTGTCTTTGCCCCTGAGCGCCGCATTATGTTGGCGGCGGCCTGCGAGGGCGGCAGCGAGGTGTTTATCAGCACCGACGGCGGACAGGGGTTTGCTGTCAGGCCGGATGACCGCGTGGTGATTGCGCGGTCCCCGCTGCGCACACGTCTGGTGCGTCTCAAGGGAATCAGCTTTTACAAGATCTTGCAGCAGAAGCTATAAGCGGGGAGGCGCGGATAATGAAATTCCAAAGACAGGCAAAAATCCTCGATCTGATCGATCGGTTTGAGATTGAAACCCAGGAGGAACTGACCGACCATCTGCGTGCGCTGGGCTATAACACCACGCAGGCGACGGTCTCGCGCGATATCAAGGAGCTGCGGCTGATCAAGGCGCTTTCTGCGGAAACCGGAAAATATAAGTATACGGTGGCCGCGGCCGGCGCGGCGGACAGCTTTACGACCCGCTTGCGCAACATTTTTCGCGAATGTGTGACCGAAATCGACGCGGCGCAGAACATGGTGGTGATTAAAACGCTGCCCGGACTGGGACAGGCGGCGGCGATGGCGATCGACGCGATGCGGGCATCCGATGTGGTCGGTACGCTGGGCGGCGACGATACGGTGTTCGCTGTCATGCGCGACAACGAAAGCGCGGCGCGCTTCTGCGAACAAGCGCAGGATATTTTGAAATAAGCAGGGGAGGGCGCGGCAATGCTGCATTTGCTCCACATTGAAAATATAGCGGTGATCGAACGGGCTGATATCGAGCTGGAAGACGGTTTGACCGTGCTTTCGGGCGAGACGGGCGCGGGCAAATCGATTGTGATCGATTCGATCGGTGCAGTGCTGGGCAGACGCGTCAGCCGGGATCTGGTGCGCGCGGGCGCGCAGAAAGGCTTTGTCAGCGCAGTGTTCAGCGGCTTGTCGCCCGCACTCGCGGCGCTGCTCGACGAGTTGGCGCTTACAGGCGATGAGATGGACACGCTGCACATCCAGCGGCAGATCACGGCGGACGGTAAGAGCACCTGCAGGGTGAACATGAAGCCGGTTGCGGCGTCTGTGCTGCGGCAGCTGGCACCCTATCTGATCGATATCCATGGCCAGAACGACGGCCAGAAACTGCTCGACGAGCAGCATCATATCGATTATCTGGACGGCTATGCGGATATCGGGGCCCTGCTCGCGGAATACCGGCCGAAATATCAGGCGTTGCTGACGCTGCGGCGTGAGATCACCGCATTGGAGACCGGCGAACAGGAACGTTTGCAGCGCATCGATATGCTCGCCTTCCACAAGGAGGAGATTGAGCAGGCTGCCCTCCAGCCGGATGAGGACGAGATCCTTGCCCAGCGCAAGGCGTATTTTGACCATGCGGGCAAGATTGCGGGCGCGCTCAGCGAGGCGAGGCTCGCGCTTTCCGGAGATGACGAGATCGGCGGCGCGTGTGCGCTGCTCGATCAGGCGGCGGACGCACTGGCGGGCCTGCGCGAGGTGTCGGACGCATTTGACGGGCTGGCCGAGCAGGCTGAGGAAGTGCGGCTGCTGGCCGCTGATCTGCGGGACGGTGTTGCCGGCCGCGGCGACAATTTGGATTTTTCGCCTGCCGAGCGCGAGCAGGTCGAGCAGCGGCTGGATCTGCTTTACCGGCTCAAGCAGAAGTATGGTGGAACGGTCGCGGAGATCATGGCGTATCACGACAAGATTGCGGCTGAACTGGAATCCCTGCAGGATTCGGACAACCGCCGTGACGAGCTGCGCGGGCAATACCGGATGCAGCTGGCCGAAGCAAAAGCGCTTGCCGCGAAAATCACCGAAGCGCGCCGCGCAGCGGCAAAACGCCTGGAAGCCGAGATCGTCCGCGAACTGTCGGAGCTGGATATGGAAAAGGTGAAGATGCGTATCGCGGTTCATACAGGCGTCAAACTTTCCGCGCATGGGTTCGATACCGTGACGTTTGAAATTTCGGTAAACCCCGGCGAGCCGGAAAAACCGCTCTCCAAGGTTGCATCGGGCGGCGAGCTGAGCCGCATTATGTTGGCGCTCAAAAATGTCTTGACGGCAGGGGAGGACGTTGGCATGCTGATCTTTGATGAGATCGATACCGGCGTTTCCGGCCATGCGGCCCAGCAAATCGGGCGGAAGCTGTCTGCGATCGCAAAGAAAAAGCAGACGCTGTGCGTGACTCATCTGCCGCAGATCGCAGCTATGGGCGACCATCATTTGCTGATTGCCAAGTCGGTGCGCGATGGACGCAGCTATACCGATGTCAGCCCGATGGACCGGTCGCACCGTGTGGACGAGATCGCGCGGCTGCTGTCCGGCGAGCAGATCTCCGAGGCAGCGCGCCGCAATGCGGAGGAGCTGCTGAGCGCTGCGGGGCAGGGAGGTCGAACGCTGTGATTATCATTGATGAGCGGCGCAAGGAGCGCGCCCCGTAACCGGATTTATGATAATAAAACACTTTTGAAAATAAATTTAATAATCGGGAGATTGTATCAATGACACTTTACGAGGAACTCAAAGCGCGCGGGCTGATCGCGCAGGTGACCAATGAGCCGGAGATCAGCGAAATGATCAATAACGGCAAGGCGACCTTCTACATCGGCTTCGATCCTACGGCGGACAGCCTGCATGTGGGCCATTTTATGGCGCTGTGCCTGATGAAGCGCTTACAGATGGCGGGCAACCGTCCGATCGCGCTGATCGGCGGCGGCACAGGCATGATCGGCGACCCTTCCGGTCGTACGGATATGCGCTCGATGATGACGGTTGAGACCATCCAGCACAACTGCGACTGTTTCAAAAAGCAGATGGAGCGCTTCATCGAATTCGGCGAAGGCAAGGCGATGATGCTCAATAACGCGGACTGGCTGATGAAGCTGAATTATATTGAGCTGCTGCGCGAGGTCGGCGCATGCTTCTCGGTCAACAACATGCTGCGCGCGGAGTGTTACAAGCAGCGCATGGAAAAGGGACTCAGCTTTCTGGAGTTCAACTACATGATCATGCAGTCCTACGACTTCTACTACCTGTTCCAGAACTACGGCTGCAACATGCAGTTCGGCGGCAACGACCAGTGGAGCAACATGCTGGGCGGCACCGAGCTGATCCGCCGCAAGCTGGGCAAGGATGCGCACGCCATGACCATTACGCTGCTGCTCAACTCCGAGGGCAAGAAGATGGGCAAAACCGCGGCGGGCGCGGTGTGGCTCGACCCGAACAAGACCTCGCCCTACGATTTCTTCCAGTACTGGCGCAATGTGGACGATGCGGATGTGCTTAAGTGCATCCGTATGCTGACCTTCCTGCCGCTCGAGCAGATCGAGGAAATGGACAAGTGGGAGGGCGCGCAGCTCAACAAGGCCAAGGAGATCCTTGCCTACGAGCTGACCGAGCTGGTGCACGGCAAGGAAGAGGCCGACAAGGCGATGGCAGCTGCGAAGGATATCTTCATGGGCGCGGGTGCAAGCGAGAATATGCCGACCACCACGCTTTCGGACGAGGACTTCACGGATGGCCAGATCGGCGTGCTGACCCTGCTGGTCAAGTGCGGCCTGGCGGCGTCCAACGGCGAGGCGCGCAAGCTCGTGCAGGGCGGCGGCGTATCGCTGAACGGCGAAAAGGTCGCGGACTTCAAGCAGATGCTGGACAAGGACTTCTTTAAAGAAGAGTGCATCATCAAAAAGGGCAAAAAGACCTTCCACAAGGCCGTTATCGGTTAAAAACAAACATTCGGTTTGAGGCGCCGCGGCAGTTTTGCTGCGGCGCTTTTTAACAGCGTCGATCGACTTTCGCAGGCAAAGCGACTGTATATGAAGGAGTTCGCTGCGGAACAACTTTATTGACAAAAAATCCGAATGTGCTATAATAAAAGCGCTTGCTCGGAGGGCGAATCATTCATCAGAAATGATTGGCTGGATAAGGCACAGG
>DXDO01000135.1 GCA_019115425.1 Candidatus Agathobaculum merdigallinarum
ATGGACGGCGCAAACGTCGAGATCTGTGAAGCGGTCGGCCGCGAGAACATCTTCATCTTCGGCATGGAGACCCCCGAGGCGGAAGCGCTGGCGGCTTCCGGCAACTACGAGCCGATGCTGATCTATCAGAACGATCCGGTCATCAAGGGTGTGCTCGATCACATCATCAAGGGCTTCGACGACGGCGTGGACTACACGGATATTGCCAACCTGCTGCTGCACGGCGGCAACGGCGGCCCGGCGGACCGCTATATGAGCCTCAAGGACTTCGCTTCCTACGCAGTCGCGCAGGAGCGTGTGGGCGAGATGTACCGCCGTCCGGACAACTGGAACTATATGTCGCTGATGAACATTGCAAACTCCGGCCGCTTTGCGGCGGACCGTTCGGTCGCCGAATATGCGCAGAACATCTGGCGTGTTAAGACCAACTTTGCATTCTGATCGTCCGGCCTGACCGGCAGACTGCAAGGCATCACACAGAGCCATATTGTAAATCAAAGCCTTATCAGGAACGCAAGCTGTTCCTGATAAGGCTTTTTATATGCCCGCTGCGCGTTAAATCCTACTGTCCGGTTACATTGGTTACAGTATAGCAAAATCGTGATACAGGTAATTGACTAAGCGCCTTGTTCATGGTAGCATCAAAACAAACCAATCAGTTTGTTTTTAGGAGCGATCAATATGGCAAAAAAATTGATATCCACCCTGTTGAGCCTTGTCATTCTAACGGCCGCCGCTTCCGCTGCGGCATGGCCGCAGTGGGCGGACAGCGCAAGGATCTGGGCCGAGCAAAACGGTCTCAGCGACGTGTTTTTGCAGTCGCCGGATATGCTGGTCACGCGCGGGCAGACTGCCCAGATGCTGTACGAAGCAGCAGGAAGCCCGGCGGTCTCTGCGGAGCTGCCGTTTGACGATGTGCCGGAGGCATACGCCGCCCCGGTGACCTGGGCTGCGGCAAACGGGTTTGTGCAGGGTACCGGAGACGGCCGGTATTATCCAGACAGTCTGGTGACCCGTCAGGAATTTGCGGCGATCTTATACCGCGGCGCGGGTTCGCCCGATGCTTCCTCTTATACGCTCGCCGGATATACGGATCAGAACAACGTCGCGGGCTGGGCGGAGAATGCCATGCGCTGGTGCGTCGGCACCGGACTGATGAACGGCCGTGCTGCGGATCTGCTCGCGCCGGAAGGCGCTATCATTGTGTCCGAAGCGGTGATGATGCTGCAGCGCGCGGATCAGGACGGCTCGGAAAGCGGAGAACAGACCGTATCCGTTTCCAGCCTTGATGAGATCAAGACGCAGCTGACGCAGGCGGTTTCCGCTGTGCGCCAACCGCCGGTATTCTCGGTTGCTTTCCTGGCGGATACCTCGAATCTGCAGATCGATGTGCAAAACCTGTATAACGCTCTGCTTTCCGAGCATCCGGAATATAAGTATGCTTATGACATGCAGATCGACTATGCAAACGGTTTGCTGCGCTGCACCTTCTCCTACATGCCGTACCGCACCGGCGATTATCCGGCGGGCTTCCAGGGGGAAAACGTGGCCAGCCTTCAGGAGCTGATCCAGACGGCGTGGACGCATCTGGCGGAGGAATCCGCCCCGATCCGCATCACCAATCCGGATCTGACGGTGGACGATATGAACAGGGCACTCCAACAGGCGGGCGGCAGCTATATCCTCTGCCAGCTGAGCGAGGACGGCACGGCGATTACATTCACCCCTCAAAATAACTTGTCCCGTGAACAAGCCTTGGAACATTTATCCGCGATCGAACGTCTAACAGAACAGATAATTACAGAGACCGTCACACCCGAAATGACCGAGACCCAGAAGGCGGAAGCGCTGTACACCTACCTGACGGAAAACGTGCTGTACGACCACCGGTATTACAGCGACCGCGCCAATATGCCGTACGACTCGCAGACCGCTTACGGCGCACTGCATGATCACCTCGCCATCTGCGGCGGATATGCGCAGGCACTGCAATCGCTGTTTGAAAAGGCCGGTATCCCCTGCTACATCGTCAGCGGCAGCATGGGCAGCGAGTATCATATGTGGAACATCGCATATCTGGACGGCGCATGGCGGTTCTTCGACCCGACCAGCGACCGCGGCCGCGCAGATTATTGGTTCAATTATTTCGGTGTTGCCGCCGATCAGCTCACACGCTACACTTGGAACACCGCTTGGGTTCAGCGGCTGACACAGTCCGCCGTTTAAGCCATATATCCAATTCAAAGGAGGCTTTCATATGAAAAAGGGATTATTTGTATGCAGCATCTGCCTGCTCAGTACTTTTTTGCTGGCAGGATGCACGCAGAGCAACGCCGCGGCCGCATCCATGCCGGAAAATAACGCGGCCACTTATACGGAGACGGACAGCACCCTTCAGCAGCAGGATCTCGGCGCTGCGGTAGATCTTGTGGGCAAGGCGGATGCGGATGCCATGGATCTGTTCGGCGGCGGCGAAGAAAATTGGACGGAGGGCCAAGGCACTTTCATCGGACGCATTTATCAGACCGAGCTGTATGGCGAACCGGTCACGATTTACACCGCGTGCGGTGAGGACAGAGCGGTTGACGCCGTTTCGGTTTGGGTAACGGACGGCACGCAGACGGTCGCTGACGAGCAGGTGCAGGCATGGCAGGAGCATGTTTCTGCGTTTACCGGTGTGGAAATGCAGCAAATGGCCGCATCCGAGGAATCCGGCATGCAGTCCTGGCGCTGGTGGACGGACGACATGGTTTACACGCTCCGCTTACTGGACAATACGCTGACGCTGGACATCAACCCCGCTGTTGGCGAGCTGAATTGAATCTCTCTCCGCGAAAAAACAGAAAGGGCACTGAAAAGTGCCCTTTCTGTTTTTTACATGATACGAATCGCCCCTTCTGCCGGACGATTTGTGTGTCGTATTCACCATGTTATGCGCGGCTCCACTGGGTGCCCTGACGGGTGTCCTTGATCGTGACGCCCATCGCGGCCAGCTCGTCGCGGATGCGGTCGGCCTCGGCGAAGTTCTTTTCCTTCTTCGCCGCCGCGCGCTGCGCGATCAGCGCTTCGATCTTCTCCGCATCCGGATCAGCGGATGCGTCCTCGTGCTTCTGCACGATATTGAGCACGCCGGTCAACTCCATGAACAGCGCGTGCGCCACGGTCAGGAAGGCCTTGGTCGCGTCCTGGTGTGCGCCCATGTAGGCGTTGATCTCGCGCGTCAGTTCGAAGATCGCGGAAAGCGCGTCCGCGGTGTTGAGGTCGTCGTCCATCGCGTCGATGAACTTCTGCTTGTACGCCGCGAAGGCTTCCATCTTGGCGGACTCCTCCGCGGTCATCGCGTCGCCCTCCGCCTTGCTGATGCGGAACTCCATGTTGTTCCGCGCCTCGTACAGGCGGGCGAGCGACGCCTTGTTCATCTCGAGCGACTCGGCCGAGTAGTTGAGCGGGGTGCGGTAGTGCGCGGACAGCATGAACATGCGGATGGTCTCG
>DXDO01000136.1 GCA_019115425.1 Candidatus Agathobaculum merdigallinarum
TCCATCAAATCAAGCGCTAAGCTGGTGCGACCGGGACGAGGACAGTGCAGGAAACCTACATAAGGATCCAGCCCCACACCCTCCAATGCCGCAGCACAGTCCCGCGCCAGCAGCGTATAGGAAAAGGAAAGTAATGCATTAACCGGATCCAGAGGCGGACGACGGCTGCGGCCTGTGAAGGTAAATGTATCACGCTGCTGAAGGATTAAGCTGTCAAACCCATCAAAATACTGCTGGGCAGCAGCCCCTTCCAGACCACGCAGTTCCTCCAGCGTCATAGCATCCTCAATATGGGAGAGCGCAGAAGCCAGCTGGCTGGAGAGCGCTTTCAAACGCTCCACCGGAACCCGCTGCGGATGGTCGCGGGTCGCGCGTTCCAGCACCCAACGGGCATTATAAACCTTGCCCAATAAAAATCCTTTGGCATAGCGGCAGCTGACAAAGGGATCGTCAGCTGCGCGAAATTGCTGCTGCCGCAGCAGTACATTGCCTTTGGTGACACCAACGGCGCGGGCCAGAAACCGTCCGCGCGGCGTGAAAAAAGCTAAGTCTACATTCCGATCGGCACAGGCACCCATCAATGCGGGGGAAGCACCGGAATAGGAGAAACAAAGAATCGCTTCCAGCGTATGCAGCGGAAAACGGGCGGTCTCTGTCCGCTCCTGACTGACAACAACGTTTTCTCCATCCAAACTCAGATAGCTGTTTTCGGTAAGAATAAACAGTGTGTTGAGCAGCTTTCTCACTCGGCGGCACCTTCTTTCAGGTGGTTTTGAACATAATCAGCAGCGTTTACACGACGATACAATGTGGGAAGACATAGTTCTTTCAAAGAACAGGCATTACAGTGTTTACCTGGCTTGACCTTAGGCGTATACCCGCGGGAAAAGCAGCCGTTCATCTCATCCGCTGTGGATTGGGTTTTCTGCCGAAGCTCCGGCGTGAGATCCACCAACTCGCGGCGGTGGGGCTCGGCATAGAAAAGCACACCCTGCGGTATATCGCAGACCAGCATTTCTTCCAGAGCCATGGCTTGGGCGCAAAGCTGCAGACGATCGGCATCGTTCGCTTTGGGGGCGCCGTGCTTGTATTCGACAGGGACAGGACGCCAAAGCCCCGGGTCCCGCTGAAGCGTTATGCCGTTTGGATCGGCATGAAATTCTACAATATCGCAGATGCCGGACAGCCGCAGGCGATGGCTGACTACCCGCATGCCGCGCACAATCAGCAAATCACCGCGCTTTTCACGAAGAGAATCATCATGACAGCGTTCGTGCAGCAAATGACCTTCGACCGTGCGCAGGTTTTCGGACCATTGCTGCTCCAAATGGATCAGCGCCCATTGCCGCCGGCAGAAGCTGAAATGCTGGATGCCCGACATCATCAGGTAATCGTCTCGGTCCATCAGGCCAACCTTTCGCAGGTAACGCCGTCCGGCAGATTGTCGTCCACCCAGACATTGTAGTCGCTGTACTTGCGGGGAACGGAGACACCTTCCGCGCGCGCTACATGGACCGCGTCAAACAGCTTGTGCGCGGGGGCGTTGCCCAGTTCACAGTCATGCTTAAAGATGATCAGCTCTCGGACAGCCATCATGCCGCGCGCAGCGCTGTGATCATTCTCGAACATATTCAAAATCGCCTGCCACAGAAGCTGAAGGTCATCTTCTGAAAAGCCAGTAACCTTGCGGGAAAGATTGGCGGAAACAAAGCCTTCTGCACGGTAGAGCGCGTAGGGCACAATGTATTTTCGGCCCATCTCCGTACCTTTTTTCTCCGCATCGGCCTCGGTCGTGATGGCGACGCGGGTGATAGTGATTTCCTGCGGCATGATCGGATCAATGCTGCGTGCGAAGCTGAGCTGCACAGGGCCGCGCACCTGACCACAATTCAAGGCGCCCTTCACAAAGGTGGTCATTACCGCGCCAAAAGTGCGAATGTCATAGAAGTTTTGGCACATAAAATCCCGAATTTTCTGATCGAGTGTCGGGTCGTCCTTTTTCGCTGCTTTCAGATCCTTGTCCACGCCCAGATAGGTCAGCGCTTCCGCGTCGCTGCGCTGGAGGGGTACCTGATCTTTGATGTAAATGCGGTAGCCGGGGGCATCTTCCTTGGCAGTCTCCACATAGTTGCGGATTTTACGCTTAAGGCAGACATCTGTGACCAAGCCGTAGCCGGTTTCGGGATCGACACGGGGCATATTGCCGGCATCCGGATCGCCGTTCGGGTTGCCGTTTTCCACATCAAACAGGATAACAAAATCATAGCGGTTCTTGATAGCTTCAGACATAGTTACTGTTCCTCCTTTTTGGACTTGGAAGTATAGCGTTTCTGGGTTTCGTGATAATAGCCGAGCTGAAAGGCTCCCTGCTCAGGCAGAGTCATGCGGGCAGGAAGCGTCTGAGTGATGCGGTCGATCAGGTCGGCGATTTTCCTTTGATAATAGAGGCTAAGGCCACCGTCCAGTTTTGCAAGATGTTTCTGTGCCAGATTGATCAGCAGTGGAAACACAGAGGAAGGCGTAGCGGAAGCAGAGTTGAAATAGCGGTCCTTGATGGTGGCATTGATACTTGGGTTTGCACTTTGCTGCACGGCTTCCAATACAGCAAACAGCCGGCCCAACACATAGGGCAGATAGGTGCTTTGTTCGTTGAGTTCCACGGTCATAACCTCCTTAAGTTTGGAATTTGAGGAATTGCGCAAGTAATATGCCTTGATGATCGACGCTTGTCCGCGGGAGACGTTGCGTTCTGCGCGGATACGCAGCGCAATACCGTCCAGCAGAGTGGCAGGATACGGCATATCACTCAACACCGCTAACAGTAAATCCCCGGCCAGACGCGGATTCGGTTCCGCCGGGCGGGCACCTGGAGAAGGTTTGCGGACGGTTTCCTGCACCAGCCGCCAGATCGGCAGCGTGGGGAATTTGTCATAGGACGGGCGGATGATCTCCAATCGGTCATAATGCCTGGCCAGATTGCGCGCCATCATGCCGAATGTGTTCTGCCAGAAAAAGCGCACGGACAGACGGGCGGCATTGGGAGCCAGACCCAGCACATAAAACAGGGTGTTGGGGTCCAGCTGGTCGTCGTTCCAAACAATATGCTCGCCTTGCGCCAGATGATGAAGCGTACTCAAAAGATCCTTTTCGGAATAGCTGTCGCCGAATATATTGGCAATAAAGCAGTCCTGATAGGCGCTTTGGCCGCCAGCGGCCCAACAGAGGATCGTGGTGTCGCCTACGCGGCAGACGCGGTCACGGTCAGACAGAAGCGTGTTGAGCGCAGCAGCATAGGCAAAAGCAGCGTATTCGCTGACCGGCGCATTGGCACCCTGCTCGTGATCATAGGAGCAAAACGCCGATGCGTTGAAAGAAACCAGAGAAGCACCGCTGCTTTGCGCCCCAGCAACGCCCTTGATATTGGGGTGTAGTCTGGCGAGCGGTCCGCAGCGGCCGGTCACCAGACAGCGGATGGGTTCCGCAGCGTCGTCCGATGCTTCATAGTGCTGCGTCCAAGCGTCTGCAACGGCGGGATCCTGAGCGACAGGGGCGTTTCCATACCAGAAGATCAGGTTCCCGCCTTTCAGCAGGTCATCCCAATCCTCCTGTAGCGCAGGGTGGCTGACTGCCTGTGCCGGCTCCCAATGTTCGAAAAAACGGACAACTGCGCGCGCCGCGGGCGAGTCAACATGCTGCAGCAGTTCGAGGTGCAACGTTTTCGCCGCAGCAAAGCATTCAGCGGTGCGGGCAGGTTTGCCCTTTGAGTCCACACCAAGCAGATATCCGCTGTTGTCACACAGGAAATTGGCAAGAACACCGGAAGCCCTTTTTGCCGGAGATGGCACCAAATGATCCTGCGGAGCAAGTACCGTTTTCTTGCCGCGCACCAATTCTTTTTGCAGATGCGTAAGCTGTGTCAGCTGCCCGTCTTCGTTCAGCACGAGGCCATAGCTTACTTTGGTTTTGCTCCAGCCGGGGCGTTCGATTTTACCCAGTGCCAGTAAATCCTCATAATACTGGGTCAGTGCCTGCAGAATCATCGGAACACCTCACAATCCCGCGTATTCAGCACGCCGTGCTCCAACTGGGCGCGAAAATAGGTCGGCGTAATATTCTGGGGATCGGAATAGTCAAAATCATACAGCATTAATCCCAGATCGCGGCTTTCATCAATAGCCGGAATTGGCCCGCCTGACCAGCGCCGGAAATACGCCGGGAATTCGCGGCAGCCAAGATATGGCGTATAATAACATTGTCCCCGTTCCATCCGGCGCTTGACAATATCCTGGAATTTGCCGGGGTTGTCGGAGGGAGCAGCCTTGTCCGTCATGTCAAAATGCGCTTCGATCACATAATGGACATCCTGTAAGAGCAGGGAGGCGCGCTGTACGATCTCCTGCGGCGTAGCGAGGTACAAAAACTGTCCGCTGCCCTGCACGGCCTGCCGCGCGTTGCGGCCGGAAATTTTGCTGGCCACCTCATTGCGCCGGACGCTGACAAAACGGATAGGGTTCAGCACATAGATCCGGTCGATATGCCATTTGAGCCCGGGATGGAAATAGACTGCTTCCACAATGCCGCGCGCGGCTGAAG
This sequence comes from Candidatus Agathobaculum merdigallinarum, assembly GCA_019115425.1. Taxonomy (GTDB): domain Bacteria; phylum Bacillota; class Clostridia; order Oscillospirales; family Butyricicoccaceae; genus Agathobaculum; species Agathobaculum merdigallinarum. The sequence continues at coordinate 4,594 of DXDO01000136.1, forward strand.
GCGTGGGTAAATCGTACGAATAGCGCTCTACTTTGAGTTCTGGCCGGGAGAATAAGGCATAGGGGCCCCAAACTTCAAGTTGTATCATAGGCACTTCGCTCCTTTCATAAAATTTTCTATTGTATGTAATTTCGAAAAATTCTAACAATAAAAGCATACTACGGCGAAGCAGAAAATCA
>DXDO01000137.1 GCA_019115425.1 Candidatus Agathobaculum merdigallinarum
AGAAGATCGTCGCCAGAACCTCTATCGGACAGAGAATGAATTCAGAGCTGCCGCGGACCGCTATATTGATTTTTATAATGACTGCCGTCCCCACCAGCGCTTCGGATTTCTGACGCCGAATCAAGCTGAGACAGATTATGATCCCCTGTATAAGGAAATGCCTACAGTACCTGAGCAGTCCAAAAAGAGCTGCCCAATTTGATGCAGCTCTCCCAATCTCCTTCCACCGTGAGCACCATGGAGCCCTCCATCTCGTCGTAGATCGTGTCGAAGATGGCCGGGGCCTCCAGAGGCTCCGGCGCTTCCTCTGGGGCGGCGGTTTCCTCATATAGCGGGCAATCCGGCAGGTGGACGGTCAAGCCGTCCCCGTCCGGCTCCGCTTTTTGAGAGATGGTTCGGTCTTCTGGAACAGCCTCCCAGATACTCTGGAAATCCCCCGCAATCCTCCCGCAGGCGGACCAAACCAATGACAAATAATAAACAAAGTATAATACATCCACACGTTGATTGGTTCATAAGTGCAAAAATTGCGGCCGCCTAAGCAGAATTTGTTGTGTTGCTGCCCGCTTTTCTGAATTGCAGTTCCAGCGGTTCCGTCGTAGTATACTGATAGAAACGATAGGTTGCCGGTGTGCGCTGCCCTCCCGCAGATGCTGCGCCCGGCGGAGGACAGAACAGAGAGGAGAAGCGCCTTGCCATACATAGAACATTTTTTGCTGGAGATCATCAAGTTTGCGACTTTTGTATTTGCCTGCGGCAGCCTGATGCGGTTCCGCTTCCGCGGGAAAACCACCGGATGGATCGCCGCCGGATTTCTGGTAGGAATCCTGGCGCTCCAGGTGGGGCTTTTTCTGGCCGGCCTGGACGAGACACTGATGCTGACTCTGCTGCCGGTCACGGCCTATCTTCCCGCCATCCTTGCGGTTCACGTGCTGTCTGGCTCCGGCTTTTTACAGACCGTCTCGGTGTGGAGCGCTGGAGCTTTGCTGAATTTTACGCTGCTGTTCCTGCAAAAGCTGCTGAATCTCTGGCTCCCCCGCTACACGGTGGTGCTGGTGCTGGCGGCGGCCATTTTGCTGTGCGTCCTGGAGTTCCGTTTTCTGCGCCGCCCTTACCGCGCCTATGTGCTGGAAAACAGCAGCGGCTGGCTATTGCTGAGTTTTCCCACAGTCATGCTGTTCCTGTTGTTCTCCTACTGGGCCAACACGGTGACCGACCCCGTGCTTCTGATGCTGATCCTCCTGACCGCCCTGTCCCTGCTGGCGGTGATGGCCTGGGGGCTGGTTTCCGCGGGGGCTCTCCGGTGGACGGCGGCGGCCGAACAGGCGGCAAGGGCGCAGCTGGAGCGCCAGCGCAGGGAGTACGAGGTGCTCCGTGAAAAACTGGATCAGGGGCGGCGGTACCACCACGATATGCGTCACTATTTCCAGGTGCTGGAGGGGCTGTTCAGCGAGGCGAGGTCCCAGGAGGGGCTGGAGTACATCGGCGCCTTGAGCGGGCAGCTCAGCGAGCTGGCACCGGAGATCTGCTGCGCCAATGTGACGGTGAACGCCTTGCTCCGTTCCTATCTCAGCCAGGCCAGGGCCAGCGGCTGTCAGGCGGAGGTGAGGGCGAACATCCCCCAGGACTGTCCGGTGGACGAGATCGACCTTTGTGTGATCCTGGCCAACGGGATCGAAAACGCCATCCACGCCTGTCAGAAAAACCAAGGCACGGAAGACAAGTGGATCAAAATCAGCGCCGTGGCCCATGAGAACGGCGTGACGACGCTGAAGATCGAGAATCCCTGCCGGGAGGAGATCGTCTTTGGCCCGGACGGTCTGCCCAAGGTCAAACCGTCCCAGGAGCACGGCATCGGACTGAAGAATGTGAAAGCTGTGGTGGACCAGTACGGCGGCGTCCTGATGTGTGAGCAGACCGACGGCGTGTTTACCCTGAAATCGGTGCTGTCTCCGCAAAAAGCGGAGAAGCCGTCGGGCAAAAGCGGCCCCACCGGAGGGGCGGCGGTCCGCGCGGTGCTGACGGTGTTGCTCTGCGTAGTCTGTCTCAACTGTATGCCGGGCTTGGCTCAGGCGCTGGAGGGGGTGCCTGTCCTTGGCCAGGCCGTCCGGATCGTGGATCTGCGCACCTATGGTCTCCGCTGGGGCGACACCGCGATCTCGGGGGAACTGCCGGTGCTGGAGGAAACCGCTCCGGCTGGGGCTTCTGGCACGGAGCCGGTCGGGAACGGAGCGGCGGAGATGGACCGGCAGACCCAAGCGTATATCGCCCAGGTGCAGGAGACCTTCCTGCAGTATGCACTGCGGGAATATCAGGGCTATGTGGCGTCGGACACGGGGTATCGGGTGCTGCGGGACGATGCGGAGCTGCTGTCCCTGTGCTTCTACACCACCCTCAACGCCGGTGGCTCGGTGGAGTACAGCCGGTACTTCACTCTGGACAAGGCCACAGGGGAGCTCCTCGCCCTGTCCGACCTGTTTCTGGAAGGCAGCGACTACATCGGCGCCATCAGCGCCGACATCCTGCGGCAGATGGAGGAGCAGGTGGCGGCCGGTGAGGGGGACTACTTCATCCCCGGCGGTATCTGGTCGGAGGAGGAGTGCTTCCAGACCATCGACGCCGATCAGGAATTCTATCTGGATGCGGACGGTCATCTGGTCATCGTGTTTGATGAGTATGAAGTGGCGCCGGGCTCTATGGGCATGCCCAGCTTCGTCATTGAACAGCAGGCCATAGCGGACATCCTGGCACGGTAACACGCCCTGATCGTGCAGCAGATCAGCCTATGATCTGCACAAGCCCCCTTGCGGCCTATTATCAGCTGAAGTGCGGCGGCGTCTATCGGACGCCGCCGCACTTTTTTCATCAGAACAGGCTCAGCTGCTCGGCCGCACGGATCCTGCGGAGCGCGGTTTCACGGGAAACATCCTCGGGCAGCTCGCTTGCAAACGCCGATGATTCACCCGTTGTGGTCAGGATCAGTTCGTCCCGCGCGCGGGTCATGCCGACATAAAACAGCCGGCGCTCTTCCTCTATATCAACGGGGCCCGCCTGTGATGCAAGCGGCAATGCGCCTTTCTTGACGCCCGCCAGGATCACCGCCGGAAATTCCAGCCCCTTGGAGCCGTGCAGCGTCATCAGGCGCACCGCGCCCGACGTCCAGTTCTTTCCCACAGCGCGCTGCAGGTCGGCCTCCTGCCCGAGCGCAAGCGTTATCCACAAGCTGTGGAAATCTTTGTGGAACACCGCGGTATCGCGCAGCCGCGCGAGCGCGGCGGATGCGCCGTATTTGCTTTCCCAGCGCTCGATCAGCTTTCTCGGCTTTTCCCTGTTTATCAGCGGCAACCATTCCTCTGCCTGCGCAAGCCACAACGAAAGATATCCACAGTCTGCGGGCAAACCGCGCAGCGCATCCGGATCAAACACAGGCATGTCCGCGCACGCTGCCTGTACCTTGCCGATCAGGTCCATTGGGCAGTCCCACAGCAGGCGCAGCGCGGTTTCGACCGCCGCCGCATCGCGTGGCTCGGCCAGCGTGCGGAAAAACGCCAACATGCCGCGCACGCTGCCGTCATCCAGAAAATCCTCTCTCCCGCTGATGATACACGGGATGTCGTCATGCTGCAGACACTTTTCGATCAGCTCGAGCTGGCGGTGGGTGCGGCACAGCACCGCGATCTCTGAAAACGGGCGTACCGTGCGCTCCTGCCTGAGCGCCTGCGCCTCCAGCATGTCCACGCCGCCGGCAATGCGTCCGACCTCCTTGGCGACGAATACCGCTTCGGCAAAATCATCCGCGGCCCGCACCAGCCGCACTCTGGGGCCGGATAGACGGTTTGCGCACAGCACACGCGTCCCGCCCGGGTTATGCCCGATCACCGGAAGCGCCGCGGCAACAATCTCGGGCGTGGAACGGTAGTTTTCGCGCAGGTGAATTTCGCACAGATCGTGATAATCCTCCTGCAGCCGTGCAAAGCAGCGGCTGTCTGCCCCGCGGAAGCCATAAATCGACTGGTCGGGGTCGCCGATCACAAACAGGCTTTTGCCGTTTGCGCTCCACGCGCGCACGAGTGCATACTGCACGTCGTTGATGTCCTGAAATTCATCCACCAGAAGATGATGAAACTGCCTATATCCCGCCGTGTCGAGCTTCAGCGCCTCGGTGAGCAGATCGTCGAAGTCCAGCGTACCCAGTGCTTTCAGGCGGGCGCAGTAGTCCTCATATAGCGCGCTGTCCAGCCCCGCGTCCGCAGGGGACGCGCCGCTCTTAACGCGCGAGACCGCCCGCAGCAAGCCCCTGGCATTCCCTTTTGCTCCATGAACGCGCAGCACCTCCTCTGCGATCGTCAGTGCCTCGCCCTGCGTAACAAGGCGCACATCGCCCAGCAGTTTCAGACAGATCGCGTGGAAAGTGCCGATGGTCATGCCCCGCACCGCGCGCTTGCCGCCCAGCCTTTGTTCCAGCCTGGCTCGCATTTCAGCGGCGGCCTGATTGGTAAAGGTGACGGCGGTGATCTCGTCCGGCCGCACCCCGCGCTCCTCCACCAGATGGGCGATGCGCGCAACCAGCGTTTTGGTTTTGCCGGTGCCCGGTCCCGCCACGACTGCGACAACAGCCTGCTCTGCGCACACCGCCGACTGCTGTTCAGGGTTCAGTGTCTCCGTGGGGGAGTTGGCGGAAACTTTTTCCGGCGCGGCTTTCGCTTTGGGCAGCGCGTGCTGCTTGATTACGGGGTCCGCCTTGATGATCTGCACGCCAAACAGTGAAATCTGCCCCTGATACTGCTCAATTTCATCAGGCGTGAGCAGAGAGATCGTGCCGTATTCGCCGTCAAAGCCCGGGCGGCGCTGCACCTGTCCCGCACGCAGGCGGCGGATGCCTTCGGCCACGCACGATCCCGCGACCGCTGCAATATCCGCAATGGATGCTTCGCGCAAAACGAAGAATTCGCTCCCCAGTTCAGCAAGCAGACGCTCATACTGCGCGAGCGTCTTTTTCGCAGTCGGGGACGCTCTGGTCGAGGCCGCGATCGCCTCAGGCAGGGGGGCGAGGCTTTCAAACGGCTTGGCGCCCTGCAGGCAGAATCCTGCCGGACGGTCGGCCAATTCTTCCACGCGATGCTCCACGCCGATGGTCAGCTTTTTGCCGCATACCGGACACAGCCCGCCGCGCGCTGCGCTTTCGCTGGGCGTCAGACACACGCCGCAGCTGCGGTGGCCGTCCAGATGGTACTTCCCCTCCTCGGGGAAAAACTCGATCGTGCCGGTAAATCCCTCTCCCGTGCGGACGGCGCGCATGAGCAACGGGTAATCGCGCTCTCCCTCGACCAAGTTGGCTTCCCGCCCCAGCTTGGACGGCGAGTGCGCATCCGAATGCGAGACCAGCGTCAGCCCGTCGAGCGCGGATACACGCCAGTTCATCGGCGGGTCGGAGGACAGTCCGGTCTCGACCGCGTGAATATGCGGGGTAAGGTCGCCGAAGCATTCCTCAATCGTGTTGAAGCCTGAAAACGCGCCTAACATGGAAAAGTGCGGCGTCCAGATATGCGCGGGGATCAGCTCCGCATCCGGACAGGCGTCCAGCGTCAGCTCAAGCAGGTCGCGGCTGTCAAGCCCGAGGATAGGACGGCCATCCGACCGGATATTGCCGACAGCCTCGAGCCGCGCGGCAAGCTCGTCCGCAGCTTCCAGACTGGGCAGGAGGATCACGTTATGTACCTTGCGGGTTTTGCCATCCCGCTTATAGATCGAACTGATCTCGCCTGTGACGATAAAGCGCGGGGCGCCGTCCGGCGCTGTGCCGTGCAGCCGGTATTCCTCCTTGAGGGTATACACGCCCTCCCCCGCCGGCTCAAGCTGCTCCTTCAGTTCCTCCCGCCATGCGGGATGGGTGAAGTCGCCTGTCCCGATAAGGCCGATTCCCTTGCGGCGCGCCCACCAGTCCAGATGGGGCGCATCACAGTCGCGGCTGGTTGCGCGGGAAAAGCGGGAATGGATATGCAGATCGGCAATATACATGAAGCGCGTCCCTCCAAGCGGCGTAAAATTGCTGTTTTCATTATATCCTGTTTTACCGCGCAGGGCAACGGCCGAACGGTTTGCATTTCCCCGGGAAATGCGCTATACTGATGCCAAATCAAGGGATAAGAAGCGGGGGCACAGCGCGATGAAAAAGATCGTTTGTATCGGGGACTCCAACACCTGGGGCTATGACCCGCGCGGATACGGCGGCGGCCGGTATCCGGCAGAGGTGCGCTGGACCGCGCTGCTGGATCATTTTCCGGAATGGTGGATCGTCAATCTCGGGGAAAACGGCCGCGAGATCCCGCACAGCGCATTTGCGCTGCGCATACTCGGGCAGCAGCTCGCCGCGCTCGGGCCGTTTGACGGGATCTGCGTCATGCTGGGCGCAAACGACCTGCTCTGCGGCGCTTCCCCTGCGGCGGCGGCCGCGCGGATGGAAGATCTGCTTGACCGGCTGGACGCATACGGTGTGCCGCTGCTGCTCATTGCGCCGCCGCAATTTTGTCACGGAACATTGGTGGCGGACGAACGGTTGATTCACGCATCCGCGCGTCTCACCGGGCTGTACCGTGCGCTCGCGCAAGACCGCGGGCTTGCCTTTGCGGATGCGGGGAAATGGGACATACCGCTTGCGTATGACGACGTACACTTCACCGAGGAAGGACATGCAAAGTTTGCGGAAAGGGCGCAGGAGGCGTTTATACAGGCGTTCGGCACATAAAAAAGCAGAGGATGCTCCCCTGCTTTTCTGTTATGGTTCCGCGGCAATGTGCCACAGGTAGAGCGCCGCGACGGTTGCGTGCGGCGCGTAGCGCGCGCGGTATTCCGCGAACTGCTGTTTTGTCAGGCTGTCCAGCCCGTATAGGCGGCACATGCCCTTGCGGATGCCGAAATCATCATAGGCAAGCACGTCCGGCCGCTGGAGCGAAAAGGTCAGCAGCATTTCCGCCGTCCATCGGCCAACACCCGGCAGGGCGGTCAGTGCGCGGATGACCTCCTCGTCATCTTTTTCCACAAGGCTGTGGATATCGAGCGCGCCGTCCGCGACCGCCCGCGCGGCGGACAGCATATAATTTGCCTTGCGGCCGGAAAAGCCGCAGGCGCGCAGGCGCTCCTCCCCTGCTGCAAGCAGATTTTCCGGCGTGACTGCACCGACCGCATCACACAGCCGTTTCCAAACGGTTTGCAAGGCCTTGCCTGAGATCTGCTGACCGGCGATCGAGTTGATGAGCGCTTCAAACAGATCGGGGAATACTTCGCGGTCGATATGGCCGATGCGGCCGATCGCCTCGCCGAGCACGGGATCGCGCGCGGCGAGGTAGTCGGTCTCGTCCTTGCCGTAGAAAAAGAACATAGCAGGCTCCTTTCGTTTAAAAAAGTTTCAAATTCTTTTAAAATATGTCTTGCAATCCATTTTAAATGCGGTTATGATACCAACAGACCGGTCAATACGATGAAAAGGAACGATATTCCATGAACGTGATTTCTCTCTCCCGCTGTTCGATCGCTTACCTGCGCCGCTCCGGCGCATACGGCGCGGAAAACCGCGCAGTCATGGAGCGGCTGCTTGCGCTTGCCGACCAGGCGGGCCTGCTCGGACCGGAGACGGCCATTCTCTCCATCGCATGGGATGATCCCGCGCATACACCGTCTGAGGTCTGCCGCTATGACGCCTGTCTGGTATTGCAGGAGGGGCAAACCCTGTCCGGTGCAGATATCCGCTATGGATCGCTGCCCGGCGGCAGGTATGCGGTCTTTCCCCTCCCGCACACCGAGCAGGCCGTGTCGGAAGCATGGCACGCGATCGACCGCCTGCTGCGGGAAGCCGGGTGCACCGCCGACCCCAGCCGCCCGGTGATGGAGCGCTACACCTGTGCCGGCGAGCAGGACGACATTTGTGAATTTTGTATTCCTGTAATTTGAGAAAAAGCGCCGCAGTTGCGGCGCTTTTTCTATTACGCATTCTTCTTTGCCTGCGCCTTCTGCTCAAAGCGTTCCTTGGCGACGACCGCGCGCTGGTGCGTGCCCTCGCCGATCAGGCCGGCTTCGTCATACGCCGCGACCTTGAAGGTCAGGATCTTGCCGTTCGGCGCAATCTCGGTCAGCTCGGTCTCAACGCGCACCTCCATACCCTCGGGCGTGGCGGACACGTGCGACACATTGACCAGCGTGCCGACCGTGGTCTTGCCCTCCTCGAGGTGGGGCGCAACGCTGCCTGCCGCGGTGTTCTCGATCGCCGCAATCATCATCGGGGTCGCGAACACGGATACCAGACCGCTGCCGACGTTGCACGCCAGCTGGTCGTTTGTTACGATAAACTTCTTTTCACCTTTGATACCGGTTTGCATGGCGCTTATTCTCCTTTTCTGCGGATCTCGGTCATGCCGCCCATATACGGCTGCAGCGGCTTCGGAATAGCGACCGAACCGTCCGCACGCAGGTTGTTCTCAAGGAAGGCGATCAGCATGCGCGGGGGTGCGACGACCGTGTTATTGAGCGTATGCGCGAAGTACAGTTCCTTGGAGTTCTTGCCGCGCACGCGGATACCCAGACGGCGCGCCTGCGCGTCGCCCAGGTTGGAGCACGAGCCGACTTCGAAGTACTTCTTCTGGCGCGGCGACCATGCCTCTACGTCGCAGGACTTGACCTTGAGGTCCGCGAGGTCGCCCGAGCAGCACTCGAGCGTACGCACCGGAATATCCAGCGAGCGGAAGAAATCGACCGTGTTCTGCCACAGCTTGTCATACCACATCGGGGATTCCTCGGGCTTGCAGACCACGACCATCTCCTGCTTTTCAAACTGGTGGATGCGGTATACGCCGCGCTCCTCGATGCCGTGCGCGCCGACCTCCTTGCGGAAGCAGGGCGAATAGCTGGTCAGGGTCTGCGGGAGGGTCTCCTCGTCGTTGATGGTGTCGATAAATTTACCGATCATCGAGTGCTCGGAGGTGCCGATCAGGTACAGGTCCTCGCCCTCGATCTTGTACATCATGTTCTCCATTTCCTTGAAGGACATAACGCCCTTGACCAC
>DXDO01000138.1 GCA_019115425.1 Candidatus Agathobaculum merdigallinarum
ACCGCCAAGGTGCGGGATATTTACCGTGAAATCACGATCTCCGACAAACGAGGAGACTAAATATAGAGATATAATCTGCGTTCTAATTCTGAAGGATAGGAAGCGGGGACATAATGAAAATTAACTTAACATTTATCATCGGTATATTATTCGGTATATTTATGATCGTTTATGGTATATCGATTGGTGATTCCCTGATCGATCTGGCGTTTGACCAGTTGTGGAATTTTGTGGATCCCGCAAGTGTGATGATCGTTCTCGGCGGTACGCTTGCAACCATGATTGCCGGCAACCCGCCGCGCGCTTTGCTGCGCTTTCCCAAGCATTTAGGAATCATCCTGAACCAGAAGCGTTTTGATCCACAAGGGATTATCGATGAAGTGGTTGAGCTGGCGCAGATCGCCCGTAAAAACGGCCTACTGGCGCTGGAAGAGCGTGCAAACCAGATGGAGGATAACCCGTTTTTCAAGAAAAGCATCATGCTGATCGTTGACGGCAACGACGCCGATAAGGTTCGGGCCATGCTGGAAAGCGACATCGACCAGCTGAGCACGCGGCACGACGATGTAGCCACGATGTATGAGCGGGCCTCCTCCGCAGCGCCGGCATTTGGTATGATCGGTACGCTGATCGGTCTGATTAACATGCTTACAAACATGAATGTGGAAAGCGGCGGAAATTCAATCGGCAAGGATATGGGCGTTGCCCTGATCACCACGTTTTACGGCTGTATCCTGGCGCACCTGATTTTTAACCCAATTGCAAACAGCCTGCGTACGCGCGACGAGGAAGAGTGCCTGTGTATGCAGATCATCGTAGACGGCATTATGGCAATCCAGTCCGGCGAAAATCCAAAGTTTATCCGTGAAAAGCTGGAGGGTTACTTAGAACAGAGCGTGTTGGAAGGCGGAGGCGAAAAGCGCGAAAGACGCGGTAAGCGCGGCAGATCGTCAAAAGAAGAGGAATAATGGAAAGAAGAGGTAAGACGTGAAGCGTAGGAAAAAAGGCAGCGGCGGCGCAAGCTGGATGGATACCTACGGCGATATGGTAACCCTGCTTCTTTGCTTTTTCGTATTGCTGTACAGTATGTCCACGATCAATGAAACCAAGTGGGCAATGATTGTGCAGAGCTTCCAGCGAGAGACGACTGCGGAGACCATGGGTACGCCGGGACAGGGAACAGGAGAGAGTTCCGAAACTGAACAGATCACGCAGGAAGATGTGACGCAGGCTCTGAGCTCGATCGCATTGTCGCTGAATGATTACAGCGCAAAAAACAACCTAAATCAGCAGATGACCGTCACACAGGGTGCAGACTACGTGTTCATCACCTTTCAGGATGCCGTATTCTTCGAGGGGGACAGTTATGTCTTACTGGATTCCGGAAAACGGATGCTGGATCAGGTTGCCAATGCGATAGCACCGGAGTCCAAGATGATCGACGAAATGCGCGTAATGGGACACACTTCGCAGGGAGATCCGAACAGGGCGAATAACCCCACGGTTGACCGCTTTCTGGCCTCTAACCGTGCGGCAACAGTCACTGTGTACTTACAGGAAAAGAATGTGATCGATCCGGACAAGCTGGTCAGTGTAGGATATGGACAGTGGCGGCCGATTTCCGGCTTTGCCACGGAAGCAGAACGGGCGAGAAACCGTCGTGTGGAGATTATGATTACCGGTATGGATCCGAACAGCGTAGAGGACAGCGTAGATAAATATTTCACCGTGCGTGAGGGTGGAGTAAGTGAGTAAAGACAAGGTAAAGGATTTGTTGCAACATGTCTGAAGTTTTATCACAAAGCCAGATTGATGCCCTGCTCTCTGCTGCAAGGAATGGAGAAATGGATATATCGTCATCTGACAAGGATAAATCCGAGGAAAAGAAATATCCGAAGTATGACTTCTACAGCCCCAAGAAGTTCACGCGCGATCGCCTGAAAATGATCAACAGTGTGTTTGAAAGCTATGTGCGGATATTATCATCCCGCCTAAACGCGATTCTGCACATGGCATGTGAGCTGGAAGTGGATTCTGTAGAAGAACAGCGATATTTTGAATTCTCCAACGCGCTTTCCGAGCGCGATGTCCTGACATTGGTGCATGATACAATCGATAATTCGGTGGATAAAGAACCGATCCTGCTGCATATGACGACGGGGATTATGCTCAGCATGATAGACCGTCAGCTTGGGGGCAGCGGTGAGATTGAGGGAGAAATCGGATCGGATTATCAGTATACGGATATCGAATTGCGTCTGTATCAGGATTTCATGCACAAGTTGACGGACTGTTTAGCAAGCGCATGGAAAAATTACATCGATATTGATTTCAAATTCCAAAAGGTCGAAGTTAATCCGACACTGGTGCAGCTGATCGGCATGGAAGAAGCGGTCGTCATCGTTGGCATCACGATCCAGACGCCGGTCAGCAGCGGACGTTTCACCATCTGTTTGCCCGGACCGATGCTGAGCGATGTGTTTGGGCAGATGAACAGGGAGACAGCAAGCATGCGTCAGCCCAATAAGCACGACAGTGAAGAGATCATGACCAATCTTCGCGGATCGGATTTGGAGATTGTCGCGGAGCTGCAGCATATTACATTGCGTCTGGAGGATATCTATCACCTGCATGTGGGGGATGTGATTTCTCTGGATCAGCCAAAAGATTCAAAGGTGTTCCTGAATATCGGCGGAAAACGCTGGTTTGATGGCAAAATGGGTGTGTTTCAAAAGAACAAGGCAGTGCAGATCGATGAAACGTATGTGCTGTCCGAGTTGGAAAATTTGCAGAATGAAGGAGAGAAGCAGTAAGAATGGGATCGAGTTTGTTCAGTCCAATGGCTATGGATGCGATTGGAGAGATATTTAATATCAGTCTTGGCTCGTCCGCGACCGCGGTCTCCAATATGCTGGCACGCCGGGTTGATATCACGACACCGACGGTGAGCGTTGTTTCTGCAAAGGAATTTACGCTTGGCGACCTCCAGCCGGCGATTGGTGTAAAGATCGATTATGTGGCCGGCTTGAATGGCAGCAACCTGATGCTGCTCAAGCGGAGCGATGTGCGCGCGATCGTCGATATCCTGATGGGGACCGACACAAAGGATGAGGACTTCCAGATCAATGAAATGAGCCTCAGCGCGATCTGTGAAGTAATGAATCAGATGATGGGCGCGGCATCGACGGCATTGTCGGATTTCCTCACCCGAATGGTGAATATTTCTACACCGCAGGCATTCGAGATTGGGCAGGTGGATGATTTTATCAGGGATTACTTCCCAGCAGACGGCATTTTGGTAGTCGTTCGCTTCAAGCTCAATATCGAGGATGCGGTAGAAAGCGAGTTTATGAGCGCGATGAGCACGAGCTTGGCGCGCGAATTGCTGAAAGGCTTTGGAATCGAGGGCGCGGATGTAGGAATGCCGGAGGAAGCGGCGGCACAGACGGCCGACACCCAGAATGTGGCGGCGCCTGCCGCACCGCAGCCAACCATCCCAGAGGCAGCGCCGGTTTCCGCACCGCCTCAGCAGGCAGCGCAGCCGGCAGCGCCTGCCGCACCGCAGCCGGCAGAGAGCCCAGCTGCGGCGCCGGTTTCCGCGCCGCCTCAGGCAGCGCCTGCAGCAGAGACGCAGGCGGCGGCGTCCATGCCCAATATGCAGCAGCAGCCGTATATGATGATGCCGCCAAACATGGCGTATCCGGCGCAGTATGGGTATCCACCCATGTATATGCAGCAGCAGCCGGTACAGGCGCCGGAACCCAAGGTGATTCAGACAACACAGCCTGCGATACCGCAGTTCAAAGAGAATCCCACTTCGCTGAATGAAGGGCAGGAGGGCAATCTGGATCTCCTGATGTCCGTGCCGGTTGATGTCTCCGTAGAAATCGGACGCACCAGAAGACGGGTAAAAGATATTTTGAACTATACGAAAGGCTCGCTGGTGGTGTTGGATCGTCTGGCTGGTGATCGTGCCGACCTGTATGTCAACGGCAAGTGCATCGCAAAGGGGGATGTCGTCGTGGTGGACGATAATTTCGGTTTGCGAATAGCGGAAATCGTGGAACCGCTTGCGCTCGAAGACCTGTAAGGAAAACAGAAACTGCAAATCAAATCATAGAAAAGGATGGAAAAAAACGATGGCAAAGATCTTATTGGTAGATGATGCGGCTTTCATGCGAATGATGCTGAAAAACACGCTCAAGGAAAACGGTTACACAGACACTTACGAGGCGAGTGACGGCGCGGAGGCAGTTGCCAAATACGCGGAGCTGCACCCTGATTTGGTCATCATGGATATCACGATGCCCAACATGGACGGTCTGGAAGCGCTCAAGGAGATCCGCAAGGCGGACCCGAACGCATCGATCGTGATGTGCTCGGCGATGGGCCAGGAAGCCATGGTTATCGATGCGATCAAATCCGGCGCCAAGGACTTTATCGTTAAGCCCTTTAAGCCGGAACGCATTATCAAGACGGTCGGTTCCATCGTCGGCCAGCCGTAATATACCGTCATGAGAGAGATTCTTCCGCTTTTGGGTATGCTGCTGGCAGTCTGCATCGTGCTGTACCTTGCCTATTGGTGTACGCGTCATATTGCCGCCAGCCCTGCGGGGCAGCTTGGCGCGAGGGGAAATCAAATGCGCGTGGTGGACCGGCTGATGCTCGGCCAGAATAAAATGGTGGCTGTTGTGCGCGTGGGAGAGCGGTGGCTGCTTCTGGGCGTAACAGGGGAAAACATTACAATGCTTGCTGAATTGACAGAAGAACAAGCCAGCTGCTGGAAAAACTGCGCGGAGACAGATAAGAAGCCGCCAAAGTTTGCGGATGTGATTGCAGCAGCGCTGCACAGAGACAACCAAAACAGGAAGTAGGGGGGATTGGATGCCAGAGGGACTGATCAATGTAAATGGCGACAGCGTGCAAACGCTGGAGATACTGTTCTTCACGACGATACTCACGCTGCTCCCCTCCATACTGATCATGATGACCTCTTTCACGAGAATCATCATATCCCTTTCTTTTTTGCGTACAGCGATGGGAACACAGCAGAATCCGCCCAATATGGTGCTGATCGGCATTGCTTTGTTTTTAACGCTGTTCATTATGAATCCGGTTTTAACGGATATCAACGAAAATGCATACCAACCATATGTACAGCAGACAATCACGCAGGAGGAGGCGCTTGACCGAGCGCAGATACCCCTGAAGGATTTTATGCTGCGGAACACAGAGACCTCATCGCTCAACCTGTTCTGTGATTTGGCGCAAATCGACGCGCCGCAGAACGAAGAGGAGGCCCGCGCGCTTTCTATGCGCGTTATCATTCCGTCTTATATGACAAGCGAGCTCAAGCGCGCTTTCGAGATCGGATTTTTTCTGTATATCCCGTTTATGCTGATTGACATCGTGGTGTCATCGACTTTGATGAGCATGGGTATGATCATGCTGCCGCCTGCAATGATATCCATGCCGTTTAAGCTGCTGCTGTTTATCACGGTGGATGGATGGCAACTGCTGTTTTCCACCCTTGCACAGGGATTTAACTAGGTGTTTTGCAAAAGCAGGTGAACGGTTTTGGATCAAAATCAGGTAATTGATATTTTGCGGCAGGGCATCTGGGTGGCGATCGAGATCGGCGGCCCCATGCTGATCGTCAGCATGGCGGTGGGAATACTGGTGGCGATCTTTCAGGCCGCGACCCAGATCCATGAACAGACGCTTTCGTTTGTGCCAAAACTGATTCTGATTATTGTATTCCTGCTGGTGGGAGGAAACTGGATGCTGACCCTCCTTCAGGAGTACATGGAGCTGATTTTTACCCAGATGCTGTAGGCATAAAAGGAGGCGGCAAAGGGTGATAGATGAAGCACAGCTGACGCTGTTTCTTTATATCCTGATGCGGATGACCGGCTTTGTCGTGTTCAATCCGCTGTGGGGCGGGCGTTCCGGCGTTCCGGGCATGGTAAAAGCGGGAATGAGTTTGGTGCTTGCGGTCGCCGTATATTCCTTTACACCAAACAGCGCGCCCGCTGTACCGGCCACTGCGCTGGAGCTTTCTGTGCGGCTTTTGCTGGAACTGGCGCTGGGCTATGTGGTCGCGATGGTGGTACACTTCTTTTTTTATGTTGTTTTGCAGGCCGGTCAGTTGATCGATGCGCAAATGGGCATGAATATGTCGGAAACCTACGACCCTTCGATGGACACGAATGTGTCGTTGACGGGCAATCTGCTCAATATTTTGATGGCTCTGCTGTTTTTCACAGCGGGAGGGCATATTACACTGCTGCGGATTCTGCTGGGATCTGGAGAGATCATCCCGTTCGGCTCGGTTTCGCTGGGCACGCAGGCATCGACCTATCTGCTCGAATGTTTCGCTTCCTGCGTGGTACTGGCGTTTAAGCTCAGTCTGCCGATTCTTGCGGCGGAACTGATCGGCGAGCTTGGAATGGGCATTTTAATGAAAGTGATTCCTCAGATCAACGTGTTTGCAATCAACTTCGAGCTCAAGATCATCTTGGGGCTTGCGCTTGTGCTGTTGATGATGCCGCTAATGGGGGAATTTATCCTTGGAATGGAAAAACAGATGCTTGTGGCGATTGAGGACGCTGTAAGCGTGGTCGCAGGATAGCGCTGACGGAAGGAAGGGATTTCTATGCCGGGGGGCGGCGGTGAAAAAACCGAAAAAGCGACACCGAAACGACGCAGAGACGAACGAAAAAAAGGTAATGTATTGATGAGCCGCGACGTAGTTGCGGTCGCTACCTTATTCGCCAGTTATGCGGCGCTGCGTTTCGGGCTGCCGATGATCGCAGATGCGATGACAGGCCTGATGCGGTATTGCATTGGGCTGACGGGCAGCGTGCCGACCGGCGGCGCGAGCGCCATCGGGACTGAACTGAGCGAGCAGTCTGTTATGGCGCTGGCGCGGTCGGTCGCTTTGCCGTTGATTGCAACCGTGCTTGCGGCTGTAATCGCAACCTTTGCGCAGACCAAATTGCTTGTTTCCTTTGAGGCACTCAAGCCAAAATTCAGCAGACTCAGCCCCATGCAGGGCATAAAGCGTTTGTTTTCCCTCAAAAGTATGGTGGAAGCGCTGAAGGGCGTAATCAAGATCACTATTTTGATTATCCTGATTTACCGCTTTGTGAGCGGCTCGATGCTGGAATTTGCACAGTACCTCTCCTCCGATCTGGGGGTGGCCATCGTTTCCATGATGGAACTTGGCTTGCAGCTCATCCTTCAGGTCGGCGCGGCCTTCCTTGTGCTTTCCTTTTTCGATTATCTGTACCAGTGGTGGGAATTTGAGCGACAGCTCAAAATGACCAAGCAGGAGATCAAAGAGGAATATAAGCAAACCGAGGGCGATCCGCAGATCAAGGGAAAAATCAGGGAAGCCCAGCGCAGGATGTCGCAGACCCGCATGATGCAGGCGGTTCCGGGCGCGGATGTGGTCATTCGTAACCCGACGCACTTTGCTGTTGCGCTGCGATATAAACCGGGACAGGATCTGGCGCCGATCGTTGTTGCCAAGGGGCAGGATGAAGTGGCGCTCCGTATCGTTGCCGTTGCGGAGGAGCATCATGTGGCGGTGGTGGAAAACAAGCCGCTGGCACGTGCCCTTTACGCAGAAACCGAGATCGGTAGGGCAATCCCCGCGGAGCAGTACGGCCCTGTCGCGGAGGTTCTGGTTTATATTTACAAGCTGAACAATAAAACCCCTTTAAGCTAAGGGGCGGAATTTATAGATGAAATGGTGGATTTATGAAGCAAATTTTTGACAATGTCATATCGGTGTTCGTTGTGGTCATTGTGCTGTTTCTGCTCATACCGCTTCCGCCGTTCCTGCTGGATGTTTTATTCAT
>DXDO01000013.1 GCA_019115425.1 Candidatus Agathobaculum merdigallinarum
CGTGGTACAGACCAACTCGGCAACTGCGGAAGAATCCGCTGCGGCAAGTGAGGAGCTGTCCGGTCAAGCGGAGATGCTGAAAGCGTTGGTAGGCAGCTTTAAACTGCGCGAGAATAACGATCAGGATGACAACGCGATGTCCTAAGCCCGCTTAAAACAGAGAGTTTTTATCACAATTTGTGCAGCTGATGACATGCAAAGCAAGGCCATACAGTCCGGAACGGGCTGTATGGCCTTTTTATGCGAAAACGAAACACGCCCGGGGAAGATTCATTCCCCGGGCGTTTTCAAATCAGGCAGAGATGACGAAACCGAACAGCGCGATTCAGACCGATTGCTCGTTTTCCGCCAAGCGGTAGCCAACACCGACTTCGGTGAACAGGTATTCGGGCTCAGCAGGATTTTTTTCAATCTTGCGGCGAATATTTGCCATATTAACGCGCAGAATCTGGTTGTTGCCGCCTGCGCGCGGCCCCCACAGCTCCTTGATGATATAGTCATACGAAAGAACCCTGCCCGCGTATTTGCCGAGCAGTGCAACAATGCGGAACTCGCTGAGTGTCAGATGCACGTTTTCGCCGCGTACGAGCACCTGATGCTTGTTATAGTCGATGGTCAAATCACCGACTGTGTAGGTGCCGCGCTGGGCGATCTCTCCGCTGGGCGAGGTGGTGCGGGTGTGGCGGATAGCGGTGCGCACGCGTGCGAGCAGTTCGGCGGTGCCGAAGGGCTTGGTCAGGTAGTCGTCCGCACCGAGATCAAGCGCTTCCACCTTGTCGCGCTCATGCGAACGGGCGGAGACCACGACAACCGGAAGGCTGGACCATTCACGCAGACTGCGCAGAACCTCAATGCCGTCCATATCCGGCAATCCGAGATCAAGAATCACAAGATCTGGACAGTGGGAGGAGAGCATGGTCATTGCCTCGGCCCCAGTGCGCGCCAGAAGAGGATCGTATCCGTTTGAGGACAGGATAGTGGAAATGAAATGGGCGATGCTTTTTTCGTCCTCGACAATCAGCACTTTCTCGCGAATAGTCATTTTACAGAGACTCCTTTTCAGAAACCGGCAGGCGGAAAACGAATTCCGCACCGTCGGATAGATTTTCAGCTTCCATGGTGCCGCCATGCGCATGGACAATGGCCATACAGACCGACAGACCAAGCCCCATATTGCGTTTGCCGTCGCCGGACGGGGTTTCGCTGCGCTTCAATGTGCCGTCAAACAGGCGCGGCAGCTCCTTGGCGGGAATGCCGTGGCCGTTATCCCGCACGGAGAAGATGGCTTTCCCGCCTTCTCTTCGGACAGAAAGCTGAATCGCCGTCGTGCATTCTCCGTGGATCACTGCGTTTTCCAACAGATTAGAGAGCACCTGCTCAATCAGGATCGCATCCATAGGCACGAGCAGAAGCTCGTCCGGTGCGGAAACCGAGACCTGAATATGGGGGAAGCGCTTACGGAATTTGCGCGCCGCTTCGCCGAGGATCTCTTCGGCCGCTTCCTGCTCCTTGCGGATCTGCGTGTTTTCGTCCCCGATACGGGTGATGGAGAGCAGATTTTCCACAAGGCGGATCAGCCATTGGGCTTCGTTGCGCGCATCCTCCAGAAAAACGCGCTGCTCCTCTTTAGACAGCCCGGGCGTCTCGAGCACGGCCGAGGTCGCGCCTACGATCGAAGTTAGCGGGGTGCGGATATCGTGCGAGACTGAGCGGAGCAAATTGGCGCGCATTTTCTCCTTTTCGCTTTCCACGCGCAGCCGTTCCTGCTCCTTGATCTTGGTGGTCATCGTGCAGGTGACGAGCGAAACGCCGAGCATGGTCAAAAAGGTGAGCGGATAGCCGGAAAGCGTAAAATTAAACTCCAGATAGGGATAAGTGAAAATATAATTGATACAGATTACGCTCAAAACGGCCGCGAGCAGACCGAACAGATATCCGTCTGTAAAGCGGGAAATCAGGAGAACGGCGAGCACAAACACCGGCGAGGCAAACCCATCGCTGCTGTCCGCCAGACGCAGCAGGAAACATAAACCGACCGCGCTGGCCAAAATCAGGGTAAAGAGCAGAAAATCCCGCAGAGAAACCGGAAACAGCCGGTTTTTTGTATGGCTGTGCGGCATGCGGCACACCTCCCGACAATCTTCTTCAATCATGTGCCGCAAAATGCGAAACGCTATGAAGGTCTTCGTTATGCGTCTGGCATATGCTTTGCGGCAAGGGGGATGTGATTCCCCTAAAAGGGCACAGCATCCTATATTAAAGATACCACATTTTGCGGAAGATAGCAAAGGAAACGGTGTGCTGCAAAGGTGGAAAAATATTGCTTCCAGCGCGAGGGAAGGTGTGCCGGCGGAAGCCGTTTGCGGGAATCAAAAGACTGCACGTCCGTCTTTGGCGGGCTTAGATAAAGAAAGTGGTGACATTTTCCCGCAATCGTGATATAATTTCAATCATCATAGTGAGGCCCTGTCGGCTTATTTTTCACAGATCGAAGGAAAACGGTTTCTGATATCTGTTAATGTTCGCAAAATGCGGGCACACTGTTTGGCAGCGGGCCGGACGAAAACAAGGCGCTTTTGCGCCGACACGGGAGGAATACCCTTTGCTTTGGAGTAGCTTGCTAAGCGGCGACCTGCGCACCGCGATGATCACGTTGGCGCTGTCGCTGCCCGCGATTGTTTTGTGCCTGTCCGTCCATGAAGCGGCGCACGGCGGCGCGGCCTATCTGCTGGGTGACCGCACGGCGCATGATTCTGGACGGTTGACGCTGTCGCCCATAGCGCATATCGACCCGATCGGTTTTCTATGCCTGCTGCTGTTCGGCTTCGGCTGGGCGCGACCGGTGCCGGTCAATATTTCCAATTTTAGAAACCGCCGCACCGGCATGGCGCTGACCGCGCTGGCCGGGCCTGCGGCAAATTTTGTCACCGCCTTTGTCGCATACTGTCTGTATTTCCTGATCTGGATTTACGGAGACAGCGTCTTTATGCAGGTGCTGGGTGAGTTTCTGTCGATCGTGGCGAGTATGTCGGTCGGTCTGGGCGTGTTTAACCTGATTCCGGTGCATCCGCTGGACGGCTCGCGTGTGCTGGACGCCTATCTGCCGTTTTCGTGGTCGCTTAAGCTGCAAAGATATCAGCCAGTCATCATTTTGCTGTTTGTCTTTGCGCTCTGGCGCGGATGGCTGAATATCATCATGTCGCGTGTGGCGGGTCAAATCCTCAGCCTGTCCGCGTGGTTTGTCGGCCTGTTTTTGTAAGGTGAAGCATGGAGTTTCATCTGGAGAATTTTGACGGGCCGCTGGACCTGCTGCTGCACCTGATCGCTAAAAACAAGGTAAGCATTTATGATATTCCGATCGCAGAGATCCTTGACCAGTACATGGCGGTCCTGCATGCTGCTGAAGCGATGGATTTGGACGTGGCGGGCGATTTTGTGGCGATGGCGGCGCAGCTGGTTTATATCAAATCCAAAATGCTTCTGCCGCGTCATGAGGAGGAAGAGGAGGAAGACCCGCGCGCCGGTTTGGTTGAGATGCTGCTGGAATACCAGCGTCTCAAGGAGGCCGCTGTCTTTTTCCGTGAAAAGGGAGAGACCGGCCGCGATATTTTTGTAAAGCCGCCGGAAAACCTGGGCGAAGCCCCGAAGGAATACCGTCAGTCCCTCAACGATTTGATCCGCGCGGCCAATAACATGCTGCGCCGCGCGCAGCGGCGCGTACCGCCGCCGGCCAGCGCGTTTTCCGGCATCGTCGGGCGCGAGCCGGTGCCGGTGGAAACGCGCATCACCGCGATCCTCCGGCGGTTTATTCACCATATTCGTCTGCCGTTTAAGCGGTTGTTTGAGGATGCGAAAAGCCGTTCCGAGATCGTGGCGACCTTTCTGGCGGTGTTAGAGCTGTCCAAAAACCGCCGTATCCGGCTGGAGGGCGACGGCGAGGATATGGAACTGACGCTGACAAATGACAAAGGGGAGTAACGCGCAATGACCGAACTGGAAGCCGGCCTGGAGGCCGTGCTTTTTGCCGCGGGCGATGCGGTGCCGCTGGACCGCCTGGCCGCCGCGCTGGAAACTTCGCGCGCCTCGTTGATGGAGGCCGCGGCGTCGCTGGAAAATTTATACGACTTTGAAAATCGCGGCATTATGCTGCTTCGGCTGGAGGACAAGCTCCAGCTCTGTTCGCGGCCGCTGTATGCGGACGCGGCGCGGCGCGTGACCGAGTCGCGCAGGCCGCCTTCGCTGTCTCCGGCGGCGCTTGAGGTGCTGACCATCGTGGCATACCGCCAGCCGGTGACACGCGCGTTCATCGACCAGCTTCGCGGCGTGGACTCGGGCGGCACGGTCGCAGGTCTGGTGGAAAAAGGGCTGATTGAGGAGGCGGGCCGTATGGATGTGCCGGGACGACCGATTCTGTACCGCACCACCGAGGCTTTCCTGCGGACGTTTGCGCTCAGCAGCCTGAGCGAGCTGCCCGCCCTGCCCGCGCTCGAGGAGAACGAGCAGATGGAAATGGATATGCCGCCGGAGACCGCGTCGGAGACGCAGCTGCCGCCGGAACTCACATCCGACAGCGGGCGGACGGGAACGGAGTGAAACGCATATGGCCGTAATCCTATGGATTCTTGCGGTTTTGCTGGGGCTTCTGGTGTTTTTGCTCCTGGTTGCGCTGGCGCTGCTCTGGATTCATGTGGGTGTGGAAGCGGTCGGCGTGAACGGTGAAGTAAGCGTAGAGGCGCGGTACGGCATCATTCGCATTCCTGTTTGGCCGCAGGGCCGCAAAAAGACCGCTGCGCCGCAGGAGCCGGCAAATCAGCCGCCGCCAAAACCGAAAAAAAAGAGGAAAAGACCCAAATACCGGTATTCTCTCAATCGGGAGACGCTGGATATCGGGGAGTTGATCGCCCTGGCGCTGGACATGCTCGGCGAGATGGCGGATACGCTGCGCATCAGCCGTCTGCGTGTGCGCGTGCTGATCGGTACGGACGATGCGGCGAAAACCGGCATCCTGCTGGGCGAAGCCGCGGCAATCACCGGCATGATTGTACCGTTTTTGGAGAATACTTTTGAAATGAAAGATTACCATGTTGATGTGGACGCGGATTTTGAAGCGGATCACACCGAATGGGCGTTTACCGTATTTTGTTCACTGCGTCCGCTGCGGCTGCTGCTTGCAGCGCTGCGGCATGGCAGGGAATTATTTGGTTTGTATAAACGGCTGATCAAGAAAGAAGAGGCGATAGAACATGAATGAGCATCCCATCAGCAATTTGATGACCGAAACCATGGCGAAAATCAAGGAAATGGTGGACGTGAACACCATTATCGGCACGCCGATCACGACGGCGGACGGTACGACGGTCATCCCGGTCTCCAAGGTGACGTTCGGCTTTGCGTCCGGCGGCAGCGATTTTGCGCCCAAGCACATGCCGGCGAACGCACCGCTGGCCTTTGGCGGCGGCGGCGGCGCGGGTGTGACCGTATCGCCGGTCTGTTTTTTGATTATCGGCAATGATGGCAGCGCCAATATCCTTGGCGTGAACGCGCAGGCATCGACCACGGTGGACCGCCTGGTCGAGATGATCCCGGGTGCGATCAACAAGGTTTCCAGCTTTATGGAGGGCTACAAAGGAAAGGCAGCGCCTTCCGCCCAGCAAACACCGGAAACCGACGAATAATGCCGCTTTTCCCCGCAAAACCTACTCACACAAATGCTGAGTAGGTTTTGTTATGCAGGGAAGTGGTGCGGCAGTGAAGAAACTATGGTGTGTGGTGCTGCTCTGCGCGCTTTGTGTGCCCGCGTCGGGCGCAGTGAGCGCGCAGGGGGCGGTGGTGATGGACGCGGATACAGGCGCGGTGCTGTTTGAGCAGAATGCGGACGCGCGTCTGCCCATGGCCTCGACAACCAAGATCATGACGGCGCTTGTCGCGCTCAGTGAGGGCGATCTGGACCGCACATACACGGTCAAGGCGGAATACGCGCAGGTGGAGGGCTCGTCCATGTATCTGCGCGAGGGAGAAACGCTGACCCTGCGCGACACGCTGTACGGTCTGATGCTGGAATCCGGAAACGACGCGGCGGTCGCCATCGCGGGCGAGTGCGGCGGATATGATGCGTTCATCCGGAAGATGAACGACAAGGCCGCTGCGCTTGGGCTGACGGACACGCATTTTGATAACCCCAACGGCCTGCCCAGCGATACGCATTATACGACCGCGCGTGAACTGGCGAAGATCACCGCTGCCGCGCTGCGCGATCCGGTGTTCCGGCAGATCGTTTCAACGCAGAGCTACACCGTCGGCGAGCGTACGCTGAGCAACCATAACCGCCTGCTCAGTATGTACGACGGTGCGATCGGGGTGAAAACCGGCTATACGCGTGCGGCGGGGCGCTGTCTGGTGTCCGCCGCCGAGCGAAATGGACGCACGCTGATCGCGGTGACCCTCAACGACCCGAACGACTGGAGCGATCACATGCAGATGCTGGACGCAGGCTTTGCGCAGTATGAGGCGGTCACGCTGCACAAGGCAGGCGACAAGATCGCAACGCTTCAGGTGTTCGGGGGCGATGTTGACAGCGTACCGCTCATCGCGCAAAACACCGTGACCGCCTATCTGCTGCCTGGCGAGCGGGAAAAATTGCAGACGGTGCGCTATGGCGATAAAATTTGTTATGCGCCGGTGGTCAGGACTGCGCATGCGGGTCAGATCGAATACCGGCTCGGGGACACGGCGCTCGCGCGCGATACGCTGGTGTACGGCGGCGCTGCGCTGCTGCCGGCGGAGCAAAAGAATCTGCCGGAGCGGATTCTCGACCGGATTTTCGGAGAATCCTGATCGGATGACACCAAGGGAGGACAACAGTGGAAGAAAGACTGCAGAAAATACTTGCGCAGGCAGGGCTGTGCTCGCGGCGTGAGGCGGAAAAATGGATTCTGGACGGCAGGGTGACCGTCAACGGCCGCCCTGCGTCTCTCGGCGACCGCGCCGACCTGCGCCGCGATCAGATACAGGTGGACGGCAGGCCGCTGGGCGCGTCGGAGGAAAAGAAATATCTGATGCTGTATAAGCCGCGCGGCTATGTCACCACAATGAAGGACGAGCGCGGCCGTAAGACAGTCGTGGACTTGGTGCGGGGCTGCGGGGCGCGTGTTGTACCGGTCGGACGGCTGGACTATAACTCCGAGGGACTGCTGCTGCTCACAAACGACGGCGAGCTGGTCAATGCCTTGACCCATCCGCGGCACAATGTGGATAAGCATTATGAGGTGCGTGTGCGCGGGCGGCTGGACAACATCCCGCGCCTTTCCGAGCCGATGAGGATCGACGGATATGCAATCCGTCCGGCGGAGGTTGTCATTTTGGAAAAGGATGAGCAGAGCGCCAAGCTGCGCCTGACCATCCATGAGGGACGCAATCGCCAGATCCGCAAAATGTGCGACCAGTGCGGACTGGAGGTGCGCAGGCTCAAACGCGTGGCGGTTGGCGAGCTGCCGCTCGACCCGAAGCTCAAAAGCGGCGCGTGGCGCGAGCTGACCGACAAAGAGCTTGCATATCTGCAAGAGATCGCCGCAAATTTGCAGGATTGATGCAAAACATCTTGCATTTTGCGGCAAAACCGCTTACAATAGAAACGGCAAAATGCAGGGATGCAGGTGAGGGAGACAGAAATGAATGACCTGATCAATAAAATCCAGAGTGATCTGCCCGATTTTTCCAAGGGCCAGAAGCAGATTGCGCGGTTTATTTTAGAGCATTATGACAAGGCCGCGTTTATGACGGCCAGCCGGCTGGGCAGCACGGTCGGCGTGAGCGAGTCCACGGTCGTGCGCTTTGCGACCGAACTGGGCTACGACGGCTACCCGCATTTGCAGCGCGCCCTGCAGGAAATGATCCGCAACAAACTGACCTCGGTGCAGCGCATGGAGGTATCGAACGACCGCATGGGCGGGAAAGACGTGCTGCAGACCGTGCTGCATGCGGATATGGATATGATCCGTATGACGCTGGACGAGATCGACCGCGAAGCCTTTCAGGGCGCGGTGGACGCGCTGACCAATGCCAAGCGTATTTACATTCTGGGCGTGCGCTCCTCGAGCGCATTGTCCAACTTTTTGGGCTTTTACTTCAACCTTTTGTTTGAAAATGTGACGCTGGTGCGCACGAACAGTGCCAGCGAGATTTTTGAGCAGGTGCTCCGCATCGGAGCGGGGGATGTGCTGGTCGGCGTGAGTTTTCCGCGTTACTCCAAGCGCACGCTGAGCGCAATGCAGTATGCGCGCGACCGCGGCGCGCGTGTGATCGCGTTGACGGACTCGCATCTGTCGCCGCTGGCGCGCGTGGCCGACCATCTGCTGCTGGCCCGCAGCGATATGGCGAGCTTTGTTGATTCGCTCGTTGCGCCGCTGTCGGTCATCAATGCGCTGATCGTTGCGGCTGGCATGAGCCGCAAAGACGAGATCGAGCAGACGTTTAATAAACTCGAGCGCATCTGGGAGGAATACGACGTATACGAAAAGCCGGAGGACGACACCCGTTGAACATCATCGTGATCGGCGGCGGCGCGGCAGGGCTGATGGCCGCAGGCGCCGCGGCGGAATGCGGCGCGCGCGTTACGCTGTTTGAGACAAATGAAAAAGTCGGCCGAAAGCTGTTTATCACCGGCAAGGGCCGCTGCAACGTGTGCAATAACTGCGATGTGCAGGGTGTATTGCAGAATGTGCCGGTCAATCCGCTGTTTTTGTATTCCGCGCTGGGGCGGTTCAGTCCCGCAGATGTGATGGCGTTTTTTGAAAACCACGGTGTGCCGCTCAAGACCGAGCGGGGAAACCGCGTGTTTCCGGTTTCGGACAAATCCGCGGATATTATTGACGCGCTTTTTACCTGGATGAAACAAAGCGGTGTTAATATAATACATGAAACCGTCGAATCGCTGGACATACAGGATGGGACTATCGTCGGCGTGTGCGCGGGCGGTAAGACATATCCGGCCAGCCGTGTGATCGTAGCGACCGGCGGTGCGTCCTATCCGCAGACCGGTTCCACCGGAGACGGCTACCGCTTCGCCAAGGCGGCGGGACACACGGTTGTGCCGCCCAATCCCTCTCTCGTGCCGCTGGTGACCCCGGGCGGCTGTGAAGAACTGATGGGACTGAGCCTGCGCAACGTGCAGGTGACCGTGTTTGAGGACAACAAAAAGATCTGGTCGGACTTCGGGGAGATGCTGTTTACGCATTTCGGCCTGTCCGGGCCGCTTATTCTGTCTGCGTCCGCGCATATGCGGCACTTCGGCAGCAAGGGCTATCATATCGAGATCGACCTCAAGCCCGCGCTGGACGAAAAGACGCTGGATAAACGCCTGCTTTCCGACTTTGCAGAGCACAAGAACAGCGATTTTATCAACGCACTGGGCGGGCTGCTGCCGCGCAAGATCATCCCGACCGTGGTGCGGATGTCGGAGATCGACCCGCGCGCCAAGGTCAACGGCATCACCAAGGCGCAGCGCGCGGCGCTGCTGCATACGCTCAAGCATTTCCTTGTTCTGGTGTCGGGCAAGCGCCCGATCGCGGAGGCGATCGTTACCTCAGGCGGCGTATCAGTAAAGGAGGTCAGTCCCAAGACCATGGAATCCAAAAAGGTCAAAGGGCTGTATTTTGCGGGCGAGGTGCTCGACGTGGACGCCTATACGGGCGGATTCAATTTACAGATCGCGTGGTCTACCGGCAGGCTGGCAGGGCTGTCGGCGGCGCGGCAGGAGGAAGAGTAATGGGTTATATTTCGGTTGCCATAGACGGGCCGTCCGGCGCGGGCAAATCCACGGTCGCGCGCGCGGCTGCGGCGCGGCTGGGCTTTGTTTATGTGGACACAGGCGCGATGTATCGCGCGATCGGCCTTGCGGTGTGCAGGAAGGGCATTGCTGGCGAAGATGCGGCGGGCATTATTGCCGCGCTGCCGGAGATCGACGTGAGACTTTCCTATCAGGACGGCGCGCAGCATGTGCTGCTCTGCGGCGAGGATGTGTCGGACGCCATCCGCACACCTGAGATCGCCTATTATGCGTCCAAGGTGTCGGCGGTGCCGGAAGTGCGGAAGTTTTTGCTGGACGTGCAGCGTGATATGGCAAAAAAAGGCAATATTCTGATGGATGGACGCGATATCGGCACGGTTATCCTGCCGGATGCGCCGGTTAAGATTTTTCTGACCGCTTCGGCCGAGAAGCGCGCGGAGCGCCGTTATCTCGAGCTGTGTCAAAAAGACCGGCAGCTGACGCGGGAGAGCGTGCTGCACGATATTGTTGAGCGGGACCGTCAGGATATGACGCGAGCCGCCGCGCCCCTTCGGCAGGCGGACGACGCGGTGCTGCTCGATACAAGCGATATGACGCTGGACGAGAGCATCGAAGCTGTTCTGCAAATTATTCGGGAAAAGACAGAGGATTAAACCATGAAAGTGAAATTTCATCGCTGGTTCCAGTGGATCGCAGTGCCGTTCGTGGCGCTCGCATTCCATATCTATTTTGGCTACAAGGTCATCGGGCGGGAAAACATCCCAGCGGGCGGCTGCGTTGTCTGCCCCAACCATGTGCAGCTTTCCGATCCGCCGTTCGCGGCGGTCGCGCTCAGTCACCGCACGCCGCTGCGCCTGATGGCGAAAAAGGAACTGTTCAAGAATAAAGCGTTCTCCTGGCTGATCGCTGCGCTCGGCGCGTTTCCGATCGACCGCGAGGGCGCGGACATCACCGCGATCAAGACCGCGCTGGGCTGCGTGCGCGAGGGGCGGAAGCTGATCATCTTCCCACAGGGTACGCGAGGTGCAGCCGAGGGTGAGACCAAGAAGGGCGCTGCGATGCTGGCAGTCAAGACCCGTGCGCCCATCCTGCCCATGTACATCACGGAGAACAAGGGCTTCCGCTGCAAGGCGACGGTCGTGATCGGAAAACCCTTCCAGCCCGACCTGAAGGAAAAGGACTACGGTGTGATCGCGGACGATATCCTGCATCGCATCTATGCCCTCAAGGAGCAGATATGAGCGTAACAGTGGCAAAAACCGCCGGATTTTGTTTCGGTGTGCGCCGAGCGGTCGAGCTGGCCGAGCGGCAGGCACGGGAAAACGGCACGATCTGGGCCTATGGCGAGATCATCCATAACATGCACGAGATCCGGCGGCTGGAGCAGTGTGGCGTGCACACGGCGCAGACGCTGGAGGAAATACCGGACGGTGCGCGGGTGCTCATCCGCGCGCACGGCGTGCCGCGCGCGGTGTACCGCACGCTTGAGCAGAAAAACTGTGAGGTTTATGACGCGACCTGTCCGTTTGTACAGAAAATCCATCGGATTGCCGACGAGGAGAGCCGCGCGGGCAGACTGGTCGTCATTCTCGGCAGCGCCGGACACCCAGAGGTGGTGGGCATCCAGGGCTGGTGCGGGGAGTCGGTCGTGCTGGACGGAGAGGCGCAGGCAAGAGCCTTTGCCGAGGCGCCGGAGAACGCAGACCGACCGGTCTCCCTTGTTGCGCAGACCACCGTCAACCGGACAATTTGGAATATTTCTGTCGGTCTGATAAAAAAAAGGTGTACAAACCTCAAAATTTTTGATACAATATGTAAAGCGACGGATGAGCGTCAGTCGGAGGCTCGTCTGCTTGCCGGTGCGTCGGATCAAATGATCGTTATTGGGGACAAAAAAAGTTCCAACACCAAGCGGCTGTATGAAATCAGCCGGTCGCTGTGCAGCAATGTGCTTTATATCGAGGACGCTACAGAGCTTACTGCGCGGGAGCTCTGCCGGGATGGGCGCGTCGGAATCACAGCGGGTGCATCGACACCGGCATGGATAATTAAGGAGGTCAGTAACATGATGAGCGAAGAAACCAAAATTGAAAATGGTGAGGACTTTGCGGCAATGCTCGAGGAGTCCTTCAAAACTTTAAATACAGGAGAGAAAGTCACCGGTACCGTTGTCGCTGTGTCCTCGACCGATGTACAGGTCGATCTTGGCGTTAAGCACACCGCGTATATCCCGCTGAGCGAGCTGTCGGACGACCCAAATTATGACGCGGTCGCCAACATCCATCCGGGCGACGAGATCGAGGCTGTCGTTGTACGCGTGAACGACGGCGAGGGCACCGTTACCCTGTCCAAGAAGCGTGTTGACCAGCTCAAGGGCTGGGAGACGATCGAGAAGGCTTACGAGGAGCACACTGTCGTAGAAGGTACCATTGTTGAGGAGAACCGCGGCGGCGTAGTTGCGACTGCGTTCGGCGTGCGCGTATTTATCCCTGCCAGCCAGACCGGCGTTCCGAAGGATCAGCCGATGAGCCAGCTGGTCAAGACCAAGCAGTCCTTCTATATCACCGAGATCAACCGTCAGCGCAAGCGCGTGGTCGGCTCGATCCGCCAGATCCAGCAGGAGGCCCGCAAGGCTGCTGCTGAGCAGATCTGGAGCACCATCGAGGTCGGCAGCGAGTACGAGGGCACGGTTAAGAGCCTGACCTCCTACGGCGCGTTTGTTGACATCGGCGGCGTGGACGGCATGGTTCATATCTCCGAGCTGTCCTGGGGCCGCATTAAGCACCCGTCCGAGGTCGTCAATGTGGGCGACAAGGTCAAGGTGTTCGTCATCGGTCTGGATAAGGAAAACAAGAAGATCTCCCTCGGCTATAAGCGCGAGGAGGACAACCCGTGGAACGTGTTCAAGTCCAAGTATGGCGTGGGCGACGTTGCCGAGGTCAAGATCCTCAAGTTCATGCCCTTCGGCGCTTTTGCTGAGATCGTCCCGGGCGTGGACGGCCTGATCCATATCTCCCAGATCGCGGATCACCGCATTGCCAAGCCCGAGGATGTCCTTCAGGTTGGCCAGCAGGTTGACGCAAAGATCATTGACATCAACGATGAGAAGAAGAAGGTCTCCCTGTCCATCCGTGCGCTGCTCGTAGCGGACGAGGAGTACGACGAGGAGTAATCTCTCAGACGTATTGCAAAGAAGCATCCGAAAGGGTGCTTCTTTTTTGCGCTTTCGCCGCGTATACTGGCCCGAAAGGGGGCGGACGCATGCGGCGGCGCAGGTATCGGAAAAAAGGAAGGCGCGTGCTTGCCGTGCTCCTACTGGCGGCCCTGGGCGCGGCGCTGTTTGCGGCCTCCCGCCAGATGCACCGCGTATTCATGGAGTACGCCGCGAATGTGTGCGAGGACAGCGCAATACAGGAGATCAACAACCTGATGCAGGACGAGGTGTTTTCCGATCCGGAAACCTATGAGAACATGGTGATTCTGGAACGCGATAATGAAAACCATGTGACTGCGCTGCGTACGGATGTCATCGCAATCGGTCAGATCAAGGCGCGTCTGGTCAACGGTCTGTTCGACCGGCTGGAGGATCTGGAGCAGACAACGGTCGAGGTGCCCCTTGGCTCGGTGTTCGCCCCCAGATTTTTCAGCGGCATGGGGCCGGTTGTGGATGTCGGCATGGCGGGGCTGACCCAGATGGAGGCCGAGTTTATCAGTGCGTTTTCTTCGGCGGGTATCAACCAGACACGGCACAATATCATCATTGAGATTCATGCGGGTTTCCGCATTCTGACGCCGTTCGGCGGAGAGGACAGGGAGATCGTCAGCCGGTATCCGGTGACCGACACTGTGATCGTTGGGACAGTGCCTGAACGATACACCTATATCGACGATTTGGGGTCGGAACTGCTGGGTGAGATTCACGACCATGATAATTCGACGGAAAACGGAAAATAATACTTTCGAAACCGCGCAAAATTTGGTATACTATATTCTGTATTGAATCTTGGAAGGAATGTTGGCATGGACGCGCTCGAACAGATCGCCGCGCTGCGCGAAAAGCTGCGGTATCACAATGACCAATACTATAATCAGGATGCGCCCGAGATTTCGGATTATGAGTACGATATGATGCAGCGCGAACTGCGTGCGCTCGAGGCCGCGCATCCGGAGTATGCGGATGCGGATTCCCCGACACAGCGGGTCGGCGGCACGGCGTCCGGCCGGTTTGCCAAGGTGACGCACGCCTATCCGCTCGAAAGTTTGCAGGACGTATTTTCGTTCGATGAGCTCTCCGAGTTCTACACCCGCGTCGAGGGCGCGGTGGGGCAGGCGGAATATGTGGTCGAGTACAAGATCGACGGCCTTTCGGTCGCGCTCGAGTATGTGGACGGCGAATTTGTCCGCGGCGCGACGCGCGGCGACGGACAGGTCGGCGAGGACGTGACTACGAACCTCAAGACCATCAAGGACATTCCGCAGCATTTGGAGAACGCACCGCCGCACCTGATCGTGCGCGGCGAGGCGTATATGAAAAAATCCGTGTTCGACGCGCTCAACGCAGAACTCGAGCTGCACGAAAAGCCGCTGCTCGCCAACCCGCGCAACGCGGCGGCGGGCTCGCTGCGGCAGAAGGACAGCAAGATCACCAGGCAGCGCAAGCTGTCCATTTTCTGCTTCAATATCCAGAATGCGGACGAGCTGCCGATCGAGAGCCACACCGAGTCGCTCGACTACTTGAAGCAGCTGGGCTTCCCAGTCAGCCCGCGGTATCCGGTGTATACAGATCCTGCGGACGTGCAGCGCGAGATCGAGAACATGGGCGAGACGCGCGGCGAGTTGGATTTCGACATCGACGGCGCGGTCGTCAAGGTCAATTCGTTTGCGCAGCGCGAAACGCTTGGCTCGACGGCCAAATTCCCGCGCTGGGCGGCGGCCTATAAATACCCGCCCGAGGTCAAGCAGACGCTGTTAAAGGATATCATCATCTCGGTTGGCCGCACGGGTGTTTTAACGCCTAACGCGGTGCTCGAGCCGGTGCGGCTCGCAGGTACGACGGTTTCCCGCGCAACGCTGCACAACCGCGATTTTATCCGCCAGCTGGACGTGCGCGTGGGCGACACGGTTTCTGTGCGCAAAGCGGGCGAGATCATCCCCGAGATCATCGGCGTGGACATGGACAAGCGTCCGGCGGACGCGCAGCCCTATGAGATGCCGCAGTTCTGCCCAGTATGCGGCGCGCCGGTGTTCAATGATGAGGAGGAAGCCGCGATCCGCTGCACGGGCGCGGCCTGTCCGGCGCAGCTGCTGCGCAACCTGATGCACTTTGCCTCGCGTGACGCGATGGATATCGACGGCTGCGGCGAGGGCAACCTGCAAAAGCTGATCGATGCGGGGCTGGTGAAGTCCGCAGCAGATCTATACAGCCTGACGGTCGAGCAGCTGCTGCCGCTCGGCAAAAAGGTGGACACCTGGGCGAACAACCTGATACGCGGCATCGAGGCGAGCAAGACCCGCGACCTGTCGCGGCTGCTGTTTGCGTTCGGCATCAGGCACGTCGGACAGAAGGCGGGCAAGATCCTCAGCAACCACTTTGGCAGCCTGG
>DXDO01000139.1 GCA_019115425.1 Candidatus Agathobaculum merdigallinarum
GGGAGAACAACTGAGGATTCCATCTAACAGCCCGTTCACGGGCGGCAAGTAACAGTCTTTACGCAACTGGCAGACCGTATTACGCGTTGTACGCGTCCGCGAGGAACAAAGGGCTATGCCCGCATAGTGACAACCACCAGCTTCGCTGGTGGATGTGTTCATTATGCGAAGGAGTGTGAGCCATCAATCAATATTCTGTGATCTACGCCGACCCGCCCTGGCGGTATTCCGCGAAGAAGGTGCAGGGAGCGTCGGAGCACCACTGGTATATGCTCTGAATGTTTTGACAAAACAAGGAGGTTAACATGAACAAGTCAAACCAAATCAAGATTACTGCCCTGTACTGCCGCCTCAGTCAAGACAACGGGGGACAGGGAATCCAACAGCATTCAAAAACCAGACAGGAATTGGAACTTTCCTATATGCGAAAACGCGAAACGGAACTGGGGTCCATCTTTAAGCGCTTGTACGAGGACTCGGTGCGGGGAGGCGTTACTATAGAACAGTTTCAGACCCTTTTTTAAAAATGGAAAGTTAACTTGACATCTTGCTAAAACGTGCTATAATCAAGATATGGAAAGTAAGTTTTACATCTAAGAGGAGGCGGACGCTTGAAAAACCGGCTGGAGGAATTGCGCAAGGCGCGCGGCATCCGTCAGGAGGAGCTGGCGGATACCTTGGGCGTGTCGCGGCAGACGATCGGCTCGCTGGAAAACGGGCGGTATAACCCGTCCATCCTGCTGGCGTTCAAGATCGCGCGGTATTTCGGAATGCAGATCGAGGATGTTTTCGTCTATGAGGAGGAGAACCGATGAAACAGGCAAAAAATATTTGGCTGAGCATATTGGGGTTTGTATTGATCGGCGGAGGCATCTACCTGATCAAAACCGTGCCTGATCCGCAGGGCATCATGCGGGCGCTGCCGTTCCTGCTGGTCGGGTTCGGGTGCGGTATTTTCGGACACGGGCTGGGCGAACTGCTGGCGAAAAAAGCGGCCGAGTCCGATCCGGAAATGGCGCGTCAGCTTGAGATCGCGCAGACGGACGAGCGCAACGTGATGATCGGCAACATGGCGAAAGCCAAGGGATACGATATGATGACCTACGTGTTCGGGGCGCTGATGGTGGCATTCGCCGTGATGGGCGCTTCGTGGACGGTCATTATTCCGATGGTGATCGCGTATTTGTTCGTTCACGGGTATGCTATTTACTTCCGAATGAAATTCGATAAAGAAATGTAACAAAAAGGGCCTGTTGCAAAATAGCTTGTCCCAAAAATAATGTACAAAATACGCCCCTCCAAAGAAGTCAAAACAGCTTCTTTTGAGGGGCGATTTGTCTTATTGGTCCCGTTTTTTTGTGCAAATTGCTATTGCACTTTTATTTTGCAACAGGCCCTTTATTTTACTCATCTGCCTCGCGGTCACGCTGTTCTTCACGCTTGAGCTTTTGCTCGTTCGCATAAACGCGGCTTTGCAGGCGGCAAAGCTCCTGTGCAAGCGGATCGGGCAGGTGGATCTGATCGAGGTCGTAGGAGGGCGTGGACACACGCTGGCCATCGATCTTGACCACACGCGCTTTGACGCCCACGACCGTCGAATTTGGCGGAACCTCCTGCAGAACAACCGCATTTGCGCCGATACGGCTGTTGTCGCCAACTGTAAACGGGCCGAGCACCTTGGCGCCCGTCGAGATCAGAACATTGTTGCCGATGGTCGGGTGGCGCTTGCCGGTGTCATGTCCCGTGCCGCCAAGCGTGACCCCGTGGTAGATCGTGCAGTCGTCACCGATCTCAGCGGTCTCGCCGATCACGATGCCCATGCCGTGGTCAATGAACAGGCGGTGGCCGATGGTCGCGCCCGGGTGGATCTCAATGCCGGTCAGGTGGCGCGCAAACTGGGACAGCCAGCGCGCGAGGAAAAAATGCTTGTGCTGATAAAGCCAATGCGCCTGCCGGTGCAGGATCAGCGCATGGAAACCCTGGTAAAGAAGAAAGACCTCGAGCGTGGTGCGCGCGGCGGGATCGCGGTCGCGGATCGAGCGCGCGTCGTCGAGCAGGCCCTTGAAAATCATGGAACATACATCCTATCGTTTGGGTATGAAATCGGAACACTATCCATTATAGCGGCATTTCACCAGAAATTCAAACACTACGTTGAATTCCGCGAAAAAAGTGGTATAATGTAAGAAGATTTTACTGAACGAGGTACGAAAATTATGAAAATTACTGTCATGGGGCTGGGCTATATCGGCCTGCCGACCGCGATCACTCTCGCGGAAGCCGGCTTTGAGGTCTGCGGCTTTGACGTGAACCAGAAAACCATCGAGACGCTTCAGGGCGGGCATATCCACATCGTGGAGCCGGGCCTGCAGGAGGCGTTTGAAAAGGCGGTCGCGCACGGCCACCTGCATTTTTCTTCCGAGCTGAGCAAGTCCGACGTGTTCTATATTGCGGTGCCGACTCCGTTCTATCAGGACGAGACCGGCAGCCACAAAGCGGATCTCAAGTATGTCGAGTCCGCGGGCCGCATGGCGGGCAAGGTGCTCGAAGCGTCCAACCTGGTCATCCTGGAGTCCACCGTGCCGCCGCACACCACCGAGATGCTCGCGCGCGTGCTCTCCGAGGAGTCCGGCATCGACATGGACAAGATCCACGTCGCGCACTGTCC
The DNA here is from genome assembly GCA_019115425.1 of Candidatus Agathobaculum merdigallinarum. Classification (GTDB taxonomy): domain Bacteria; phylum Bacillota; class Clostridia; order Oscillospirales; family Butyricicoccaceae; genus Agathobaculum; species Agathobaculum merdigallinarum. The sequence continues at coordinate 2,669 of DXDO01000139.1, forward strand.
GGAGCGCGTCATTCCGGGCAACATGATGTATGAGCTGAAGAACAACGACCGCATCGTCGGCGCGCGCACGCCCGAAGCGGCTGAAATGGCGGCGTCGATCTATGAAAAGGTGCTCGAGAAGGGCGTGGTCCACAAGACCGACGACCTGACCGCCGAGATGTGCAAGCTGACCGAGAACACCTTCCGCGACGTCAACATCGCGTATGCAAACGAGCTGTCGGTCATCTGCGACAAGATGGGCATCGATGTGTTTGAGCTCATCAAGCTCGCCAACTGCCACCCGCGTGTCAACATCCTGACTCCGGGCGTGGGCGTGGGCGGCCACTGCATCGCGGTTGACCCGTGGTTCATCTATGAGCAGTTCCCCGCCGAGGCCAAGGTCATTCTCGCCGCGCGCGAGCGCAACGAGAACAAGCCGCGCTTTGTGGCGGACAAGGTCGTGTCCTCGCTTGACAAGGTGACCGATACGGTCGGCGTGCTCGGCCTGTCCTACAAGCCGGATGTGGACGACCTGCGCGAGTCCCCCTCGATCGAGCTTTGCCACATTTTGCAGGAGAAGGGCGTCAGCGTCCTCGCCTGCGAGCCATTCGCAAAGGACAGCGAGGTACAGGGCATCCCGAACGTCTCCTTTGAGGAGATCCTCCAGAAGGCGGATTATCTGGTGATTACGTTGGGTCATACTTTGTTTAAGGATAACAAAAAGTTGATTTCTGAAAAGCCGTATTACGACTGCGTTGGGTTGATGGAATAAGAGAAACAAAAGAAAACGGCACAGCAAACCGCTGTGCCGTTTTTCATACCCGCATTTTGTTTATAATATGATGACAACGCGTGGGATGGACACGAAATTGCCGTAATATAGGGTAAAGACAGATAGAGAAAGGGGGAGGCGGCATGGATGACAGGATACTCGAGCTGCTCTCCGCGGGAGATCAGGAGGGTATCACCCTGCTGCAAAAGCAGTACGGCAATATGGTGCGCTACATTGTGCGCGGCATCCTGCCGGACGCGCAGGACGCAGAAGAGTGCGTCAGCGACATATACCTGCGCGTGTGGGAGAAATTTTCCTCATTCGACCGCGCCAAGGGCAGCCTTGCCGCGTGGCTGACCGCGGTCGCGCGCAATGCGGCAGTTGACCGGCGGCGCAGGAGCCGCGCGCCGAACGAGGAATGGGACGGGCAGGCAGGCGCATCCCCCTCGCCGGAGGACGAGGTGCTGCGGCGCGAGCGGATCGAACAGCTGCGCAAGGCGGTGGGCGCGCTGAAAGCGTCCGACCAGCTATTGTTCTACCGGAAATACTACTATTTGCAGCCCACCGCGCAGATCGCGGCCGAGATGGGGCTGAGCGAGCGGGCGGTCGAAGGACGGCTGTACCGTCTGCGCCGCCGCCTGCAAAAGGCGATGGGAGGTGACGCGCGATGACCGGACCGGAACAGGATCGTTTGGATGAGATGATCGAGCAGGGGCTGGGCGATATCGTGCCCGGCGAGGGCGTGGTCGGGGAGGTCAACCCGTGGCGCGAGCCGATCGGCCGCATCGCGGCTGGCATGGCGCTGACCGGCATCACGCTCAACTTTCTATATCTGCAATACCTGCTGCCCACGCTGGGTGCCGCGCTGCAGTATCTGGGCTTCCGCACGCTGCGGCGCAGCGGCCCAGCGTTCCGGCTGGCGTGGGGGCTGTCGCTCGTACGGCTGGTGTGGTATGCTGTGTGGCTGATGCTGTCCGCTTCGCCGTGGATGCCGGAAGGGACGCTGTCCTATGCGCTCGGGCTTGCCGGCATGGCGGTACAGATCGTCCAGCTGCTTGCGCTGCGCGCGGGGCTGCGGGATGTGTGCCGCCGCGCAGAGGTGGAGCAGCAGGGCGACCCGCTGGGCGCGGCGGTCATCTGGCAGCTGCTGATCGTGCTGCTGGCGTTTTCGCCGCTCGCGCAGAGCTGGCTGGCGGTCATACCGATGCTCATCGCGTTCGCGCTGATCATCCGGTCGCTCGTGCGCGTGGGCGGCTCGCTGGGCGGCGCGGGCTACTGCATGATGGATGCGCCTGTGCGCGTGAGCAGCGGCGCGATGAAGTGGGGCTATCTCCTCGGGTGCTTTGCGCTCGTGCTGCTGGCAAGCACAGTGGCGAACCACCCGCGGCTGGACGCACAGCCGCTCCCTGCGCAGGGTGAGACCGAAACGCGGCAGGCGCTGGCGGCGCTCGGCATGCCGGAGGAGGTGCTGGCCGACCTGTCGGACGAACACGTCCGCGCGCTCGAGGGGGCGCTGTATGTAGAGGTGCAGGAGGAAACGCTGAATTTCCGCCCATCGTGGGCGAATACGACAGAGGAAGAACTACCGCCGGACACGCATCAGATGCGGTCGTTGGCAATTTATATCGAACTGCCGGACAAACGCATGGTAGAGCTCAACTGGTTTGAATGGATACAGGGCAGTGCCTGCTGGCGGGACGGCCTGCGCGCAGGCGGCGGAGATGATCCGCAGACGTATTTTGGCGGCAGTCTGTTGTACGACAAGGACGGGCAAACCTATACAGCGCCAATTCTGGCGCTTTCCGACCGAGAAATTACGACGAACAGCCCATTTTTCGGCGCGAATACCGACCGCTATATCGTCGGGACGATCAGTTTTCCCTTTGCAAGCGCGCGGCAGCGCGGCTATGTGCTGCGTGAACTGCAATTTGAGCCAGGGCGGGCCTGCAACAACGGGAATATATGGTATTTTCATATGCGTCAGCCGCTGGAACTGCCCTACCGCACCACCGAAGAGCGGCTGAGCAGCGTGGGATGGTCGCGGGACCCGCATTCCCAGCAGCATTTTACCTTTTATGAAACGCTGGAAGGCCGCGCATGGGACGCTGCGCACGCCGGTTGATTGTGATGATTTTGTGTTTTTCCTTGTATCGCCCTTGAAATGGTGTTATACTAATAAAAGTCTGTTTGAGTTTTGGAGCAAGGAGAATCAGAAAATGAATAAATTCGTGCAGCGCGCGGTCGCGCTGGTCGTGATGGTGGCTGTTGTAATGGGTGCTACGGTATGGGGCACCAATCGCACGACCATAAGCTATCAGGAACTGAAGAGCAGCGCGCCGGTCGTTATGACTGTCAACGGCGATGAGGTCAAGGCGGACGAATACGCGGGCTATATGCTGTATAACATGATGTACTACGCGAATATGTACGCGCAGTTCGGCATGACGGATATGTGGAGCAATGCGGATGCGGCAGCGATGTTTGGCCCAGCCATGCCCAGCGCCGCGCAGGAGCAGGCGGTTTACGCGCGCGTGGTGATGCAGAAGTTCGACGAGCTTGGCCTGAATCTGACGTATGCGCAGGAAAAGGAAATCGGCCAGCTTCGGCAGGACTCCATCGATATGATGGGCTACGACGCGTATATCGACCAGATCTCCCAGTTTGGGTTCTCAGATGCCACCTACAATAACTTTATGTACATCAGCCAGTGCTATCAGGCGCTGAACGATTATTATTTCGGCGAGAACGGCGTGTCCGTGCCGTCTGACGAAGAGCTGATGCAGTATTTCAAGGATAACTATCTTTCCGCCAAGCACATCCTGATCTGTCTGAACGACCCGCTCACCGGCGAGCAGCTTCGCACGGATGAAGAAGCGCGCGCGGAAGCACAGGCGATTCTGGACCGCATCAACGCGGGTGAGGATTTTGACACCCTGATGAACGAATTCAGCGAGGACACCGGCCTGGCGGGCAATCCGGACGGCTATATCTTTACCGAGGGCGAAATGGTAGACGAATTCTATCAGGGCGCCGTGGCGCTCGCGGAGGGCGAGGTTTCCGATCTGGTCAAGTCGGACTACGGCTACCACATTATCAAACGCGAACCGCTGGACTACGAAGGCCAGTTTGAGAACTACAAAAGCATGCTGACCTCGCTTGTTGCCGGTACGATGGACGATCTGCTGACCCAGTGGATGGAAGAGGCGGACGTGCAGACGACCGACACGTATGACGAGATCACCTACCAGAATGTGTATGACTACCTGCCCGCCGAGGTGCAGGAGAGACTTGCCGCCGCAGAGGCGGACGAGGAGCAGGCCGCACAGGCCGCAGAGGAGGACGCTGCCGCTGACGCGGAAGCGGAACAGGCCGCGGATGCGGAAACCCCTGCGGAATAACGCAGATACAGCAAAAGGACGCGCGCTGCGCGTCCTTTTTGTGTGTTACGGCATTTGATCCAGCCAGGTAAGCGGCGTGCGGCCGAAAAAGCCGTTGTGGAGCAGCGCGAGCGCTTCCCAGGTCGCGCGGTCGGTCACGCCGGTCTGCGGCAGCAGGAACAAACCCTGTGCGCGCCGCACGCCTGCGACGGTATCCGCATCATACTCGCCGGTCAGTGGCACGGGCGCGGCGTTCGCAAAGTGCGGCATTGCGGTATTCAGCATGAGCTGCAATACAAAAACAGACGCGCCCCTGTCTCCGGCGGACAATGCAGCGTTGGCTCCGGCCGGAAAGAAGGACACTGCGGCAGGCAGCACATCCCCTGCGAGCAGGGCGAGATAGGCCAGATAGATCGCGGTCCAGGTGTCGTAATCCGCCGTGCCAGTGACCGGCAGGCCGTTCTGGCGCTGAAAATCTCGCACTGCGGAAGCAGTTTCCGGACCGAAGATGCCGTCCGCCGCAATTGGGCGGGCATAGCCCTGCGCGCGCTGGATGCGCCGCAGGAAGGTTTGCAGGTCGAAAATGTGGCGGCGGCGCTGTTCATCGGTATACATCAGGCGCTCTCCTCCTCTCCGACGGGATAACCCGGATACTGTCCCTCGCTGGTTTGAGAGGCGCCGAGCACATCGCGCGCGAGCTGCGCCATGCCCTCCCAGGTCAGCGGCCCGATCGCGCCGGTCGCGGGCAGGCCGAGCAGCGATTGGATGACGGAAACCGCGCTCCGCGTCGCGGGGCCGAAAATGCCGTCCACCGAGACGGTGGGCACCTGAGGATAGCCGCGTGCGATGATGTTGATCAGTTCCTGCGCCTCGCGCACGGCTTCGCCGCGCATGCCCTCCACGAGGAAAATATCCGGCAGACCAACGGCTTCCTCCAGCCAGCCTTGTGTGGGCTGTGCGGCCAGTACGGATTGATAGGTGGAGACCAGTTCGTTCCATGTTCTGCGGTCCACTATGCCGGTTTCAGGCAGACCCATCATGCGCTGGTAAGCGGACACTGCCTCGCGCGTCTGCGGACCGAATACACCGTCAATATTCGAGGGTTGCCAGCGGGGAAGCTGGTCGTAATATTCGCCTACAATGGCCAGAAAATACTGCAAAAGCTGTACGCCGGACCCAGTCGCACCTTCGCGCAGCTCTTCGGGGAACTGGCGGGAGACCTCGTCAAGCAGCAGGCCCTCGCTGTCCAGCTCGGACAGACGCTTGACATTGTTGTAGATGAACGCGATGCGGTACCAGGTCGCACGGCCGACAATGCCGTCTGCGGTCAGATTGAACTGTTTTTGGAAGGCACGCACGGCGCGCTCGGTGTCCGCATCAAAGATGCCGTCCACTGGGTAGATCTTGGGGATGTTGGGGTAATTAGCCGAGATGCGGTTGAGACGGTTTTGGATGATGCGCACTTCCTCGGACACATCGCCCAGCCGGAAGGTCACGCCCGGCCATGAGCCGCCGAGGTTGGGCGCGATGGGCGCATTGCGGACGAAGTTGATGTCGTCGCCGTAGTAATAACGGATGATCTCCTCCGCACTCATACCCTGCTCGGCGAGCGCTACCGTACCCCATTGGCTCAGCCCGCCTGGACAGGTGGTGGTCGAGCCGTCGCAGTATTGAGCGAACAGCGGCTCGATGGCCTCTCCGCGCGTCAGATAATCGTTGAACATTTCGTCCACAATATTCGAGATGTTTTCGAAAATATCCCGCCCGGGCACGAAGGACTGGTCATAGCGGGTGGAGTTGGTGATATCGAAGTCATAGCCCTGCGCGCGGTACCATTCGGTAAACACGCGGTTGAGCACATAGGAGATCTGCGCGTAAATATTGGCGCGGATGGCTTCCTCGGGCCAGGTCGGATAAATTTCCGAGGAGGCCACGTTTTTGATGTAGTCGGCAAAGGGAACCGTGATGTTCTGCGCATTTGAGGAGGGAGGGCCGAGGTGTACGGTGATGGTTTCGGGGATGGTGACGGGGGACGCCATGGGTTTACTCCTCCTCTCCAGGCGTAGGATGGTACAGAACCTGCGGATCGCCGGTAGCGGTCAGGTCGGTTTGGGAGGACGATTGGTTTTCCTCCAGCGGGGTCAGGGCGACAGGCAGCACCGCGGGGATGCCGGAAAACATGGTGACATGCAGTGCCGTGAGCGGCGTGTACCCCTCGCGTGCGACCTCGACCGTGTAAACCGCGTACGGCGGGCCGTTGTCCGGCGACAGAGAATTGGAGAGCGGCGGGGTGGACAGGGTCATGGGCGGCGTCATGCCGTTCGCGTCGGTGCGCACTGCGTAAAGCAGTGTGCGCGCGCCGGCTTCATCCGCGGCGGTGGATACCGTCACCAGAGCGTCCTCGAGGGGCAGCGCGCCCAGCGCGGTCGTAACGACGACGCGAAGAACAGCCGAGCTGTCGGCAGGTTCGGGCATAGGGAAAACCTCCTTGTCAAAGCGGGGCGGATAAATTATAATGACAATATCATCTGCGAAAGGCGGGAAACAACAATGCAGGACAGCAAAACCTTACTCGCTATGTGCGAGGAACAGGAAAACAAGTTTCAGTTCGACCATTTTTCGCGCGCGGATGCGCTGGCGTTCGGCCTGAAGCTGCATGAAAACGCGAAAAAACAGCCTATCCCGGTGGCGATCGAGATCACGATCAACGGGCTTACGGTGTTCCGTTACTTCCCAGACGGCGCTCTGCCGGACAGCGAGCTGTGGCTCGCGCGCAAGCGCCGTACAGTCGAGCTGATGGAGATGTCCTCGCTGCGCTTCCTCGCGTGGCTGGAGGTAAACGGCGAGAGTCTGGAGAGCCGCAAGCTTCCAGCGGACGACTGCGCCGCGGGCGGCGGCGGGTTCCCGATCCGTCTGCGCAGCACGGGCGTGATCGGCTCGATCTGCGTTTCGGGCATGCCCGACCACATGGACGACCACCAGCTGGTGATCAATACGCTGGCGGAGTTTCTGGCATAACTGCATGTGGAGAAAAACGGCGGTCATACCGCCGTTTTCCTTTTCCGGTCAGACGATGCGCACCCGATACTGCTTGAACCAGCGGTCAAGCTGGATGATGTAGGCGAAGATCTGCGGGGTGCGCATGAGCTGGCCGTACCACGGCTCGGCAAGGCTTTCGGGCTTTTCCATGAGCGCCTCGACCGCTGCGTGATCGAACAGCTGGGAGGCCACCGATTCGCTGTCCGCGAAAATGCGGCGTACATAGTCCGCGCACAGCTTGGTATAGGCCGGATGGAAGGTTTTGGGATAGGGGCTTTTCTTGCGCCAGACGATCTCATCGGGCAGCTCATGTTCGAATGCTTTGCGGACGATGCCCTTTTCCCTTCCGTCGAGCGCCTTAAACGCCCAGGGCATGTTGTAGGCGTATTCGACAATGCGGTGGTCGCAGAAGGGGACGCGCACTTCCAGACCGGAATACATGCTCATGCGGTCCTTGCGGTCGCGCAGTGCAGCGAAAGGATACTGCGGCGGGCTTGCAAAAAAATCTGGATTGTGAAAAAATAGTCGAAAAAAGCTATACACTGCGCTTCAAAAATGGTATGCTTATAAAAAGACGAAACGGACAAGGAAGAGCGAGAGCATGGAACTTTTGAAAGAGCGAATCAGAAAAGACGGTGTCATCAAAGAGGGGAATGTGCTCAAGGTGGACAATTT
>DXDO01000140.1 GCA_019115425.1 Candidatus Agathobaculum merdigallinarum
GTTGGTGGGAGGTGGTGGATTCGAACCACCGAAGTCATAGACGACAGATTTACAGTCTGTTCCCTTTGGCCACTCGGGAAACCTCCCATATCAAATTGTTCACCTGAATGAAAAATGGTGGAGCTGGTGGACGGACTTGAACCCCCGACCTGCTGATTACAAATCAGCTGCTCTACCAACTGAGCTACACCAGCATTTCCTCAGGTTTTGTCTGTCTCAGCGACTTGTATATAATATCACATGGTCCACCCTTTTGTCAACAGGATTTTCACTTTTTCAAAAAAAATCTTTTATTATCATTTCCCACCACATCGATCGAATCCGATACCTGCTGCAAAATAGTAAGCAACGCGCCGGACTGTTTTGGATATCGCTTGCTGATTTCATTGGGCGACAACGGGAAATGATGTAATTCCTCACGGGTCAGGCCAAAGCCTTCCTCCCCTTTCGCAGCGGTACGAATGCGCAATTCACGCTCCTTGAGACGCGCGTCACACAGATATTCAAACTGCTCATGCGAGGCGCGGAACACAGCCTCCACACCGGCAGGGTCTGCCATATAAATATATCGATAAACTTTATAAATAAAAATGGATAAATATGCTTCAATCTCATGCGGCAGCTGCATGCTGCCGGTCTGCTGTGCCAAATCCAGCAGCAGGGAAATCGCCTTTACCACCTGGTTTTTTTCTAATTCCGCATTCTCCTGCGAATCCATGCGGTCGGCCGGCACAGCGGAGCCGTCTCTTGCCATGGATCGGCCAAGCAGATAATCGCAGGACACACCATAATAATCCGCCGCGCGCACGACAAAGGACAAACCCGGCTCGCGCAGGCCATTCTCATAATGGCTCAAAAGCGCCTGCGAAACACCCAAGTCACCTGCCGCCGTTCTTTGGCTTATTTTCTTTTCCCGTCGCAAGAGTGCGAGCGTGCGAGAAAAATCACTGGCCATATCTCTGCTACCCCGTCATAAAACTATGTATATTATACAGCGTGTAATTACTCTTGTAAAGATTGAAAAGCGTCTATTTTCTTTATTTTTTTATTCAATACTCTGCTTTCCGATAGAATTTTACATGATTTTGTTGCATAAATCAAAACACGCAACTATATATGGGGTGGCATGCTTCTCTAATTGAATTTTCAATTTTCCGTTTTCCCATTGTTCCCGCCATTTTGTTGCCGCTTGACGCGGCCAAATCGGGCCGATATAATAAGAAAGAAATAAATTTTTCTGGTGCGGCCGCTTAACCTGCCGCACCTTGTCTATGCAAAGGAGCCCCAAAATGACTATTGAACAAATTCTTAAAATGCGTCAGGAGGCCAGCGGCCTGAACAAACTGATGCATATGCGCGTTATTACGCTGGACAAGGATGGCGGCGCCACAGTTGAGCTTGATCTGACCGAGGAGCTTCTCAACCCGCTCGGCATCGCGCACGGCGGCACGATCTTCACGCTGTGCGATATCGCGGCAGGCTCGGCCGCTGCGTCACACGGAATGGTCGCCGTTACGCTGGACAGCAATATTCACTACTACCGCCCCGGCCGGCTGGGCCATACCCTGACTGCGGTCGCCTACGAACGAAAGCGCGGCAGAAAAACCTCCATCTATATGGTCGAAGTGCATGACGACGAACACAAGCATATTGCCGACGCCACTTTTACCATGTTCTATAACGGACATACGCTGGAGGACATGCAGCATTGAGCGGCGTCTCCTCGGCTATCATTGCTCCCCTGCTGGAATGGTATGATCAGGGACACCGCAACCTGCCTTGGCGCGCGCATCCCACGCCCTATCGCGTTTGGGTGAGCGAAATCATGTTGCAGCAAACGCGCGTCGAGGCTGTGCTCGGCTATTTCGACCGCTGGATGCAGGCGCTTCCCAATATCCCCTCATTGGCTGCAGCCGATGAAGCGGTCTATATGAAGCTATGGGAAGGCCTTGGCTATTACAGCAGGGTCCGCAATCTGCACCGCGCCGCAGTCGTGCTGTGCGAGAAATACAGCGGCGCGCTGCCCGCGGATTATAAGGAACTGCTTTCCCTGCCCGGTGTGGGAGAATATACGGCAGGCGCGATCGCGTCCATCGCGTTCGGACTTTCTGTCCCCGCAGTGGACGGAAATGTCCTGCGCGTCGCTGCCCGGCTGGATAACGCGGATACGCCTATTACCGACGCGGCCTATAAAAAGCAGACGCGCGAGCGTTTCGCCGCGCTCATGCCGGCCGACCGCCCGGGCGACTTTAATCAGGCGCTGATGGAACTGGGCGCGACGGTGTGCCTCCCCAATGGCACACCACAGTGCAGCGCGTGCCCCGTACAGCACCTATGCCTTGGCTATCACCATGGAAATGCTGCCATGCTGCCCATCCGCGCAGCGAAAAAGCCCCGTCGCATTGAAAACCGCACTGTGCTTCTGGCGCGCTGGGGCACACTGGTAGGTATTTCCCGCCGCCCTGAAACCGGACTGCTTGCGGGTTTATGGGAACTGCCCGCGCTCGAAGGGCATCCTTCGCCGGATGAGACGCGTGCGGCGCTTGCCGCACGGGGCTGGCAGGTGGAAAAGTTTTTGTCCCTCCGCCCTGCAAAACACATCTTCACCCATGTGGAATGGCGCATGAACGGCTATTATATTGAGCTTGCTGCCCCGCCGGAGGGGCTGATCTTTGTCAGTCCCACCAGCCTGCGTACGGAATATGCGCTTCCCAGCGCATTCCGCCCGTTCCTTTCGGTCATTGAGGAGGAAGCATGACGCCACAAACCGTGATTCACAATATTCCGCCGCTGTATGACGGCGAATCCCGCGTGCTGCTGCTCGGATCCATTCCCAGCCCCAAGTCGCGCGAGGTGGGTTTTTTCTACGGACATCCGCAAAATCGCTTCTGGCGCGTACTGTCCGCCGTTCTGGGCGAGGAATTACCCGTAACCATTGCAGACAAACGAGCCATGTGCCTTGCGCACCATATCGCGCTTTGGGACACCATCGCTCGCTGCAATATTGTGGGCGCATCGGATACCAGCATCAAAAATGCGGTCCCCAATGATATCCAATGGCTGCTGCACCAAACCAAAATCGAACGAATTTACGCCACCGGCGCTAAATCCGCCGCACTGTACCGCAAGCTGGTCGAGCCACAAACCCATATGCCGATCATCCAGCTTCCCTCCACCAGTCCGGCGAACGCCGCCTGGTCGCTCGAACGGCTGATAGAGGCCTATGCAAGTATTCTCTGACGCAATCCCAAAGAAAGAAGGCCATCCCTACGAATAAGGAACTCTTTTCAAACGCTGCCTTGAAAAAGCTGATCTGGCCGCTCGTGCTTGAGCAGGTGCTGTCCATCACAGTCGGTCTGGCGGATACGATCATGGTATCCTCCGTCGGTGAGGCGGCGGTTTCCGGTGTATCGCTGGTCGATATGCTGAACGTCCTGATTATCAATATCTTTTCCGCACTGGCGACCGGCGGCGCGGTCGTTGTGGCACAGCTGCTCGGCGCCCGCGAGCGGAAGCGCGCCTGCGATGCTTCCCGCCAGCTCTATCTGGTCGTTACGGTGATCTCACTCAGCATTGCCGTATTCGTCATGTTGTTCCGCGCGCCGCTGCTGCGTCTGCTGTTTGGATCGATCGAGGCCGATGTGATGAACAGTGCATATACATATCTGACCGTCAGCATCTTCTCCTATCCGATTCTTGCCATCTATAACGCAGGCGCTGCGCTTTTCCGCGCGCAGGGCAATTCGCGTGTTTCCATGCTGATCGCCGGACTGATCAACGTGGTCAACCTGATCGGCAATACGATTCTGATTTTTGTACTCGACTGGGGTGTGGCTGGTGCGGCCCTTTCCTCGGTTATTTCGCGCGGTCTGGCGGCGGTCGTTATCACCGCACTGCTCTTTCGTCCGGAGAATACGGTTTCTCTTCGCACGGGAACGCGCTTTCATCCGGATTTCTCTCTGATCCGCCGCATTCTCAAGATCGGCGTGCCCAACGGCCTGGAAAACAGCCTGTTCCAGCTGGGCCGCATTCTCGTTGTGAGTATCATCGCGCTGTTCGGCACCACGCAGATTGCAGCCAATGCGGTCGCGAACAATTTGGACGCGATTGCGGTTATCCCCGGCCAGGCGATGAGCCTTGCGATGATTACGGTCGTCGGTCAATGTATTGGCTCGGGTGACGTGGAGCAAACACGTTATATGGCGAAAAAACTGATGAAAATCACCTATCTCATCAATGCTGCCTGCTGTCTGCTGACCATTGCCGTCACACCGCTGGTGCTCCGCATTTACAGCTTGTCGCCCGAGGCGCTGTCGCTCGCGCTCGTTCTCATATTCATCCATAACGGCTGCGCTGCGCTGGTTTGGCCGGCCTCGTTTACGCTGCCCAATGTGCTGCGCGCCGCAAACGACGTGCGCTATCCCATGATCTGTTCGATCGCCTCCATGATGCTGCTTCGTCTGGCAAGCGGCTATGTGTTTGCCGTGATATTTGAGCTTGGCGCGATTGGGATCTGGATCGCCATGGTGGGCGACTGGATCTGCCGCGCAGCCTGCTTTGTCCTGCGGTTCCGCGGGACGCGCTGGCTGCGGTTCGCCCCGGGCGTGCAGCTGGTCGTGCAGAACGGCAAAAACGAACGGCTTTCATAACACAAAAAGGGAGAACCCATTTTTCGGGTCCTCCCTTTATTGTTCTCTCGTCCTGTCCTGATCCAGTCAAGCGCTGCTGCTTGATACAAGACTATCTCGTTCAGACGAACAGCTTATAAAATCCACTCCTCTTCCTTTTCCTCACCGCAGTACTTGCGCAGGGCCTCGCGGATGGCGCGCGGTCCCTTGTTCATCTCGTTGAACATGCGCACGACGGTCTCGCCCACACCGATCTCGAACAGGTTGACGCCGAAATAGTAGCGGTTGGACAGCAGCGGATACAGCTGATCCTCGAATACCTGGTCGCCCAGCTTGGGGTTGCCGATCAGCGAACGGACATGGTCGAGGTTGGTGTCTGGGCTGAGCTCAAACGCATCGCCGCGGTCGTCCACGCCGACCAGATAGCGCAGCCAGCCAGCCAGCACCAGCGGGATATAGACCAGCTTGGTTGCGCGGTGCGCAGGCAGGGTGGAATTGTAGTATGCATACAGCGTCGAGCCGAAGCGCAGCGGGATCTTGCGCGACGTATCGGTCGCAATACGCTGCGGGGAATCCTGCAGGAATGGGTTAGGATAACGCTCGCCCAGCACCTCGTGCAGGAACTCGACCGGATCGATCACGCCCGGGTCAGCAACCATCGGCATAGCCTCCTGCTCGCTCATGCGGGTGATCAGGTTGACCAGTTCCTTGTCCTTCATCTCTGCGCTGATCTGCGTGTAGCCGAGCATACAGCCGAACACGCCGAGCGCGGTATCCATCGGATTCATGCAGGTGCTGACCTTCATCATCGCGGACTTTTCCACAATATCGCGCCGCGTCAGGATAACGCCGCACTGCTCAAGCGGCGGATGGCCATTCGGGAAGGCATCCTCGATCAGCAGGTAGTGCAGATTCTCGGTGTTGACGTAGATGGACGCATAGGTCCCCTTCTCGGTCACGAACGGGCGCGCGTTCTCCAGGCCATCCGCCTCGAGCTTGTCTGCAATGCGTTCATCCGGATGCGGCGTGATCTTATCGATCATGGAGAGCGGATAGGTGTTTTTCTTAATCAGATAAAAATATTCATCCTCAGAAATATGACCATGCTCCTGCCAGGCCCGCGCCATATAACGCATTGCACGCTCCAAGCGGGTGCCATTGTCCGAGCAGTTATCCAGCGAAACAAGCGCCAGCGGCGGCAGTCCCGCGCGGCAGCGCGCCAGACTGAGGCTGGCCAGCTTGCCGAAAAAGGATACGCAGCCCTCCGGCCCGTTTTCCTGATCGCGGGCATAATCCGGAAGGAACTCATGCATATCGTCCTGGATGACGTAGCCCTTCTCGGTCAGCGTAAAGCTCACCATTTGGAGCGACGGCGCGCGGAAAATCTCGTTCAGGCGCGCCATATCCTCGCTCAGCTTCAGGCTCTCGGTTACCGAGGCGACGACCTCCTTGTTGATCGTGCCGTTGGAATACAGTGTCACCACAAGGGACAGATGATCACAGGCGCGATAGCAGCGGTCGATCAATTCTTCATCATATCCGTCGCAGCAAATCACGCCGGTATCCGACAGGCCCGCGGTCAGCATACGCTGCGCCAGCACTGCGGGAAAAGCCCGAAACAGGTTGCCCGCGCCAAAATGCAGCCATGCCGGCGCCTTGCGCGTATTTTCGCGTACGACGTCAATGTCATACTGCGGCAGTCGGTATCCCTTCCAGGACGCATTATGCTTGATGCTTTCTTTTGTCAATTTCATAAAGCGGTCACTCCCTTTCAGTGAACGGACAAAACCGTCCTTCTTCAATTGTATCTAGTATACCAAAAATTCTCGAGTTTGCATAGGGAAAATCGGAAATCTTAACAAATATAGCCTGTCATAACACAAAAAATGCCGCACGGCAGCGCCGTGCGGCCATATTTGAACATTTTAAGGCAATTTCTCTTCTGCCGGACGCTCGGGAACCGGCGCGGTCGGCAGAATCTTATAAAGGCGGAGCACCAGCTTCATGCCGAAATACAGCAAGACGATCTCCACCGGCAGCATCAGCAGGTTTTTGGGCACACGAACCGCGAGAAGCGCCGCCATCGCCTTGCCGCCCGTCAGGGTCAGCCACAGGGTATTGAGCCCGATGTTGCAGAACACGTTGATGCAGGTTTTCGCGCCGATCGCGCGCCAGACAGACACCTTGCGCGGATACAGCCACAGCCCCCAGAACAGACCGGCGACGATTGCCGTGAGCGTATAGCCCGGAAAATAACCGCCCATCGTGAAACCGCCCGCGAAATAACCCAACAGATCGGTGCAAACGCCGGCCATCATGGCGACTGACGGGCCGAACAGCATGCCGATCGACGCATTGGTCAGGAAGCCGAAACCGATCTTGAGGTCGGGCGGCAGCTTCAGCTCCAGCCCCATCAGATCGAGCGCGATGTTTGCCGCGATCAGAAGCGCAGTCAGCGCGAGGCATCGCGTGCTTTTCAGCTCCCGCAGCGAGCGGACAAAGATATTAGGAGTTTTGGACATAGAAAAAGACACCTCCTCATCAAATTCATCTGTTGCCACAGCGATTTAGGAGATGCCTAAACAGTTGCAGCAGCGGGATGCGACCACGGCACCGCAGGGGGAACTTCCCTTTCGTCCGCCGAACAACTCCCCGTCTCGGCAGCACTTAACGCGCCAAAGTCTACTCTGCTTTTTCTGTTCTCTATTGTATAGGCCTTATCACAGTTTGTCAATACCGAATACCTGGCGGATCGTGCGGCACACACCATCCTCATCATTGGAGGGGCAGATATGCTTCGCCACCGCCTTGAGCGACTCATGCGCATTTGCCATCGCATAGGACTCCCCTGCCGCCTGTAAAAGCTCCCTGTCGTTGAGATAGTCGCCGAATGCCATGCACTCCTCCGGCTGGATATACAGCCGGTCGCACAGCGCACCGACCGCCAGTCCCTTATTCACATCCAGACGCATCAAATCCACCCAGTCCGCGCCGGACAGGACGATCTGCGTGGTCTGCGCGAGTGATTCAAACGCCTGCGGCAGGACCTGTTCTGCCGTACCCTCACGGAATACCGCGATCTTGCACACCGGCTCGCAGCGCACAAATTCGAGCAGATCGGGCACGCATGTGCGCCGCACGCAGTAATGCGCCATATTTCGAAGGAAGGCCGGATCGTCCTCATCCTCATACACGCCGCCGTTCCGCGTGGACACAACCGCATGCACGCCCGGCAGCTCGCGCACGATCTCCACCGCGCGGCAGACCACTTCAACCGGCATGGCCCGAAACGACAGCACCTGCTTTCCGTCGCATACCATCGCGCCGTTTTCGCTGATGAACACCATCTCGTCCGCGATTTCTCCAAACTGCTGATAGAGCGTGTAATACTGCCGCCCCGAGGCCGGCGCGAAGCGGACCCCGCGCCCCCACAGTTCGTGGATCAGAGGAAACAGCCCCTCTGGGAGGCGTTTTTTGCTGTCGAGCAGCGTACCGTCCATATCCGCGGCAATCAGTTTGATTGACATTGCGCCCATCCTCTCCTATATTTCATCCAAAAAATAGTATAACATTCTTCCCCTGCTGTGTCATCCCTCAAATCAGACAAAAGCAGGGCCGCGCCAACCGGCGCAGCCCTGTCATTTCTGTTACAGGATCAGGGTCCCCACCTGATAGATCACCATGGCGGCGAGATACGCCAGCACCGTCTGGAATGCCGCCGCGCCGAACGCCCAGCGCCAGCCGCCCATCTCGCGTTTGATGGTTGCAAACGCGGACATGCACGGCATGTACAGCAGCGTGAACACAAGGAAGGAATAACCCGCCAGCGGTGTAAACACGGTGCTCAAAATGCCGGACAGCAGCGCGCTGTCTCCGCCCGCGCCGTACAGCACGCTCATCGTGGATACGACCGCCTCCTTGGCCACCAGTCCGGTCAGCAGCGCTACCGATTCCTGCCACTCGCCAAAGCCGAGCGGCGCGAAGATCGGCGCGATCGCCGTGCCGATCACCCCGAGGATGCTCTCGCCCGCATCCTGCGCAACAGACAGCATAGGCGTGAAATTTTGCAGAAGCCAGATAACCACGCTCATCAGGAAGATGATCGTGCCTGCGCGGGTGATGAAGTCCTTTGCCTTCTGCCACATGTTGAGCACCGTGCCCTTGAACGAGGGCATGCGGTAAGTCGGCAGTTCGAGCACAAAACCCGAGGATACCCCGCGGAAGATCGTCTTTTTGAGGATAAATCCTGCGACAATGCCCATCAAAATGCCCAGCACATACAGGCTGATGACCACCAATCCCTGATGCGTCGGAAACAGCGCGCCCGCAACCAGCGCGTAAACCGGCAGCTTGGCGCCGCAGGACATAAACGGCGTCAGCATGATGGTCATACGGCGGTCGGCGTCGTTTTCCATCGTGCGCGCGGCCATGACCGCGGGCGTGGTGCAGCCGAAGCCCATCAGCATGGGCACGAACGACTTGCCCGACAGGCCGATGCGGCGCAGCAGCGTATCCATGATGAACGCCACGCGCGCAAGATAACCTGTGTCCTCCAGAACGGACAGGAAGAAAAACAGGATGACGATCTGCGGCAAAAAGCTCAGCACGCCGCCCACGCCGCTGATCGCGCCGTCGCAGATCAGGTCAATCAGCCATCCCTGGGTATGGATCGCGGTCAGCCCGCCGCGCACCGCAGGCGAGATCAGCTCCTGAATCAGATATTCCATGCCGTCGCCCAGCCACGAGCCGAGCGGCCCAAAGGTGGTCCAGAACATCAGGAACATGAAAAACGCAAAAATGGGCAGCGCCCACACGCGGTGGAGCACGATCGCATCGATGCGCTCGGTAACGGTGAGCTTATGCTCCTTGGGGCGCTTGTAAGAGGCGCTCACAATTTCCTCTATGTAGTCGTACAGCGCGTCCGCAAGCACCATTTCGTTATCGGTGGAATTGGCGTGGCTGTGCATGCCCTCGGCGAGCGCGTCCAGCTGCTCGCGCATCTCGCGCGGCATATCGCCGCCGTATTTGGCCCATAGCGCCTTGTCGCCCTCGAGCAGCTTGGCGGCGTAAAACGGCAGGCTGCACTCCCGCAGCGGCAGAGGCCGCAGCAGATCGCCCGCGCGGCGGATGGCCGCGCCCACACCGTGCAGATACGTGGGCTGCTGCGCGGGCGCGCGCATGCCGTGCGCCAAACCGTCCAGCAGGTCGTGAATGTTTTCGCCTTTTTTAGCCGAGATCGGCACGACCGGAACGCCCAGCCGCTTGGACAGCTCGTCGCAGTTGATCTCGACGCCCTGCGCGCGCACATCATCCATGAAGCCGAGCGCCACCACCATGGGCAGGCCGAGCGAGATAAGCTGCAAGGTCAGATACAGGTTGCGCTCGATATTGGCCGCATCCACGATGTTGAGGATGCCGTCCAGCTCGTCCGACAGCACGTATTCACGCGCGATGATCTCCTCCTGCGTATAGGGCGACAGCGAGTAGATGCCGGGCAGGTCTACAATATCGATGCCGATGCCGTCGTGACAGACGTGGCCGGTTTTTCGGTCAACCGTCACGCCCGGCCAGTTGCCAACATGCTGGTTGGAGCCGGTCAGACGGTTAAACAGCGTGGTCTTGCCGCTGTTCGGGTTGCCGATGATGGCGATGGTCCTCTTCTCGCTCATGCGCCCGCCTCCAGCACGATCTTTTTCGCTTCCGCGCGGCGCAACGAGAGGCTGTATCCCCGCAGGCGCACCGCGATCGGGTCGCCGAAGGGAGCGATACGCTCCATCGTCACCACCACGCCCTTGGTGATGCCCATATCGAGAAAATGCCGTTTGAGCGCACCTTCGGCCGTGATCCGGTCGACCACGCCGCTTTGTCCCGGTCTTAAGTTATTGAGTGTTTTCATATCTGTCTCCCAATAGAAAAATCAGGCGCACCGCACGGCGCGCCTTTTGTCATTTCATATAAAATCCGTGTGCCTTTTTATTATAAAATGTCTATTGGGGATTGTCAACCGACAGGGACAGAAAGTAGCCCTGCCCTGCTCAGTCATGCGCGATTTTACTCGTCATCTTCCTCCGCGCATCCCGCCTGTTGGCGCCGCGCAATCCGGTATTCCAGATATTCGTCCCTTTGATCCAGTACATCGACCTGCCTCCTGCGGCGCATTTTCATCTCGGTCTCATCCGGATCGACCATGATACAGTCGTCGCACATACCGTAGGAATTGACCGAAATCCCGATCAGCGTGCAGTGTCCCTCCTCATAATAAATGCACCATTTGTTTTCACAATCCATATACTGCATAGTATCACCCCTATCCTGAGTATATCAATTCTATTAGAAAATTACAATATACTTTTCTAATATGTTTTATATTTCTAACATATCATAAAATTATAATAGAGGTGAGAAGCGTGAAATTTACCATAAAGCCTACACAAAACAAAGATGAAGCCACCTACAAAACACTATACATCAAGCAATCCCTCGTGGATGCTATCGACAAGATCGCCAAAGAAAACAACACCAGCTGGAATAACGTTGTGATTTCGATGATCGAAAGCTGTCTCAGCGAGGAGGATGAATGAACACATCCACCAGCGAAGCTGGTGGTTGTCACTATGCGGGCATAGCCCTTTGTTCCTCGCGGACGCGTGCAACGCGTAATACGGTCTGCCAGTTGCGTAAAGACTGTTACTTGCCGCCCGTGAACG
>DXDO01000141.1 GCA_019115425.1 Candidatus Agathobaculum merdigallinarum
GGCGTGGATTTGCTACAATAAGGGCACAGGACAAACGAGCCCTGCCAAAAGCATAAAAAGCCCGCACGGCCTTTTATAAAATTTTAGAATGGAGATGTTTTAGTTATGGCTATGGACGCTTTCAGCGCCTCCCTGATGCAGGACAAGAGAGAGATCATCATTGCCCCAACCATTTACAAGTTTGCGAACTTCGGCGACTTCGCCGCGGAGTTCAAGCTCGGTGAGCGCGACGTTGTCCTCACCAACGAGTTCATCTACAAGCCCTTCATGGAGGAACTCGGTCTCAAGAGCAAGTTCGTTTTCCAGGAGAAGTTCGGTGCAGGCGAGCCTTCCGAGGCGATGATCGAAACCATGTATGAAGCGATCCCGTATGACTCCTACGACCGTGTTATCGCTGTCGGCGGCGGCGCGATCATGGACCTGTGCAAGCTGCTCGGCTGCAAGCGCCCGACCTCGGTACATGAGCTGTACTTCAAGCGCGAGCCCGTTGTACATGAAAAGGAAGTTATCGCCATCCCGACCACCTGCGGCACCGGCTCCGAGGTCACCAACATCTCGGTTGCAATCGTCAAGGACGAGAAGGACGGCAAGCTGACCGGCGGCGAGACCAAGCTCGGCCTGGTTTCCGACGATATCATCCCGAACAAGGTCTGCCTGGTTCCGGATCTGCTCAAGACCCTGCCGTACAAGCCGTTCGCGGCTTCCGCGATCGACGCGCTCATCCACGCGACCGAGTCCTTCCTGTCCCCGCACCGCAAGACCGTTACCTCGGAGATGTACTCGGTCAAGGCAATGGAGATGATCCTCGAAGGCTTCCGTCGCATCGCGCTGGAGGGCCCTGACGCCCGCATGGACTACCTCGGCGAGTTCGTAACCGCTTCCCTGTTCGCAGGCATTGCGTTCCTGAAGGCCGGCTGCGCTACCGTTCACGGCATGTCCTTCCCGCTCGGCGGCACCTACCACGTACCGCACGGCGAGTCCAACTACGCTCTGTTCGGCAAGATCCTCGAGCTGTACGACGAGTACGAGCCGAACGGCGAGCTGGGCAAGTTCAAGGAAATCGTTGCCCGCTGCCTGGGCTGCACCAAGGACGACGCGCTGCGCACTCTGAACGTCACCCTCGAGAAGGTTCTGCCGCTCAAGCCGCTGCATGAGTACGGCTTCAAGGAAGAGGACATCAAGAGCTTCCCGATCTCGGTTGAGGCGAATCAGCAGCGCCTGATCACCAACTCCTACCGTCCGTGGAGCAATGAGCTGAGCGAGCGCGTATACCGCGAGTGCTTCTAATCCAGCAAGCGTTTCGCCTGAACAGGGCGGGGACCCCCGCGTTCCCGCCCTGTTTTTTCTTAGAGGGCGTCCCGCCCCGCAAGTTTGAAAAGAGAAAGGATACTTGATCATTATGATGACCAAAGACCAGTACATTGAGTCCCTGCGCAAGCTGAAGCTCAATCTGTATATGTTCGGTGAAAAGGTGGAGAATCCGGTCGATAACCCGATCATCCGCCCCTCGCTCAACTCCTTTGCCGCGACCTATGAGCTGGCTGAAGATCCCCAGTACGAGGATCTGATGACCGCGACCAGCCATATTACCGGCAAGAAAATCAACCGCTTTACCCATATGCACCAGTCTACCGACGACCTGATCAAAAAGGTCAAGATGCAGCGCCTGCTCGGCCAGAAGACCGCGGCCTGCTTCCAGCGCTGCGTCGGTATGGATGCGATGAACGCCGTATTCTCCTCTACTTACGAGACCGACGAGGCCTGCGGCACCCACTACCACGAGAACTTCGTCAAGTTCCTGACCCGCGTGCAGGAAGAGGACCTCGCAGTTGACGGCGCGATGACCGACGTCAAGGGCGACCGTTCGCTCGCGCCCTCCAAGCAGGCCGATCCCGACCTGTTCCTGCATGTTGTCGAGCGCACGCCGGACGGCGTTTACGTCACCGGCGCCAAGGCGCACCAGACCGGTTTTGTCAACTCGCACGAGGTGCTGGTCATGCCGACCATCTCCATGCGCGAGGGCGACGAGGACTACGCGATCTCCTTCGCTGTCCCGACCGATTCCGAGGGCATCACCCTGATCTACGGCCGCCAGTCCTGCGACACCCGCAAGACTGAGGAGTACAACGACATCGACGTTGGCAACAAGGTCTACGGCGGCCACGAGGTGCTGGTCATTTTTGACCGCGTATTCGTTCCGAACGACCGCATCTTCCTCAATGGCGAGGTCAAGTTCGCGGGCATGATCGTCGAGCGCTTCGCAGGCTACCATCGCCAGTCCTACGGCGGCTGCAAGGTCGGCGTAGGCGATGTGCTGATCGGCGCGACCGCGCTGGCCGGCGATATGGCGGGCTCCTCCAAGGCGTCCCACGTCAAGGACAAGATCATCGAGATGACCCACCTGAACGAAACTCTGTACTGCTGCGGTATCGCGTGCTCCAGCCAGGGCACCAAGACCAAGGCGGGCAACTACCTGATCGACCTGCTGCTCGCAAACGTCTGCAAGCAGAACGTCACCCGCTTCCCGTATGAGATCGCGCGTCTGGCGCAGGACCTCGCGGGCGGCCTGATGGTGACCCAGCCGTCCGAGGCGGACTACCGCAACCCGGCCCTCAAGCCGTACATTGAGAAGTACCTCAAGGGTGTGGCCTCCGTCCCGACCGAGGACCGTATGCGCGTCCTCCGCTTGATCGAGAACATGACCATGGGCACCGCTGCCGTCGGCTATCTGCCGGAGTCCATGCACGGCGCAGGCTCGCCGCAGGCGCAGCGCATCATGATTGCCCGTCAGTCCAACCTCGAAATGAAAAAGGAACTGGCCAAGAGGATTGCCCGCATCCAGTAATCTCTGCGCAAATGATAGGCACTCATGGTATGCCCGTGAGTGCCTATGTTCGCAATATCTGCAAAAAGGGGGAAACGCGCCATGCTGCGCTGCACCGTGAAATTCTGCGGCGGCTGTAACCCGCGCTATGACCGCGGCGAGGCCTACAACACCGTGCGCTCCTCCCTCTCCGGCGCCGCATCCTTCGCCTATCCGGAGAACGGCGTCCACTATGACGTGCTGCTCATCATCCGCGGCTGCACCGGCTGCCCGTACCTGTATGAGGAGATCGACGCCGACCACCGCGTGATCATCACCGCGGCGGACGAGATCCCTGCCGCCATCCGCACAATCGAGCAGATCGCGTTACAAAAGTGACCTCTTGCAAATAAGGTTGCATTTTTATAGAGGAGGACGATAAAGATGAAGAAAGTAAGCATTATCTCCGCGGAGGAAGCCGCCCTTAAAGTTCAGGACGGCGACACCATCGCCACCGGCGGCTTTGTCAGCTGCGCCTGTCCGGAGACCCTGTCCAAGGCGCTGGAAAAGCGCTTCCTGGAGACCGGCCATCCGAAGGACCTGACCCTGTTCTTTGCAGCCGGCCAGGGACACCGCGACGGCACCGGCGGCGACCACTACGGCCATGAGGGCATGGTCAAGCGCGTCATCGGCGGCCACTGGGACCGCGCGCCCCGTCTGGGCGAGCTGGCGCTGAGCAATAAGATCGAAGCGTACAACCTGCCGCAGGGCGTTATCTCGCATATGTACCGCGATATCGCGGCGCATAACATCGGCACGATCACCCACGTCGGCCTCAAGACTTTTGTAGACCCGCGTAACGGCGGCGGCAAGCTCAACGAAAAGACCACCGAGGATCTGGTCAAGATCGTCAATATCGATGGTCAGGAGCGTCTGCTGTATAAGGGCTTCCCGATCAATGTCGTGTTCCTGCGTGCGTCCTACTGCGACGAATACGGCAACTGCACCGTACATAGAGAGATCGGCCCGCTGGACGTCACCGCAATGGCGCAGGCGTGCAAGAACTCGGGCGGCAAGGTTATCGTACAGGTCGAGAAGATCGTGCAGGGCGGCTCGCTCGACCCGAAGCTGGTCGCGATCCCGGGCATCTATGTTGACTCTGTCGTTATCGGCACCGAGGAGGAAAACATGCAGTGCCTCGGCATGCCGTACGACGGCGCGCTGACCGGCGAATTCCGCATCCCGGTGGACGCGATCCCGCCCATCCCGATGGACGCCAAGAAGATCATCGCCCGCCGCGCGGCCATGGAGCTGCCGCCGGACGCCATCGTCAACCTCGGCACCGGCGCGCCGGAGAAGATCGCCAACGTCGCGGCGGAGGAAGGCATCTCGGACAAGATGACCCTGACCGTCGAGGCTGGCTCGATCGCAGGCGTTCCCTATGGCGGCACCCAGTTCGGCGCTGCGGCGAACGCCATGTGCATCATCCCGCACAACGTGCAGTTCGACTTCTATCAGGGCGGCGGCCTGGACGTTGCGTTCCTCGGCCTTGCGGAAACCGCGCCGAACGGCGACCTGAACGTTTCCAAGTTCGGCACCCGTCTGGCGGGCGCGGGCGGATTCATCGACATCACCCAGAACGCCAAGAAGGTCGTCTACTGCGGCACCTTCACCGCCAAGGGTCTCAAGACCGCCTGCGAGGACGGCAAGCTCGTCATCACGCAGGAAGGCAGCAAGAAGAAGTTCGTCAACCAGGTTGAGCACATCACCTTCTCGGGCGATTACGCAAACGAGACGCACCAGCCCGTCCTGTATATCACCGAGCGCGCGGTGTTCGAGCTGCGTCCGGAGGGCGTCACCCTCATTGAGATCGCGCCGGGCATCGACCTCCAGACCCAGATCCTCGACCAGATGGAATTCGAGCCGAAGATTGCATACCAGCCGGACGGCACCATCAAGCTGATGGATGCCCGCATTTTCCGCGACGAGCTGATGGGCCTGGCAAACGACTAATTGCGGTTTTATTAGTTGTGCGTGTTGTGCATGTGTTGGTCATTTTGTTAAGTAGTTAACAAACTTTGTAAAAAGCCCTTGCATTTTCCCGCACATTTGATAAAATATTAACGAACTCGAAAGAGAAGCATCATGCTGCGCCGGTCAGACCGGTGCAAGAGAAGAAAAGGAGAAACAGCAAATGAACGTTTACATCTGTTCCGCTGCCCGTACTGCTATCGGCACCTACGGCGGCACCCTCCGCGACGTACCCGCTGCTCAGCTCGGTATCGCTGCCGCTAACGCTGCTGTTGAGCGCGCCGGTGTTGACAAGGCCGCGATCGACGAATGCCTGATTGGTCAGGTGCTGCAGGGCGGCGTAGGCCAGAACGTAGCCCGTCAGGTATCGCTCGGCATCGGCATGCCGCTCGAGACCCCCGCCATGACGCTGAACAAGGTCTGCGCTTCCTCCATGCGCGCGATCTCGCTGGGTTCCCAGATCATCCGTTCGGGCGAGAACCAGATGATGCTGGTCGGCGGTGTGGAATCCATGTCCGGCGCGCCGTATATCTCCCGTAATATGCGCTGGGGCGCTCGCATGAACGACGTTAAGTTCGTCGATATGATGGTTTACGACGGCGTGTTCGATGTATTCAACCAGTACCATATGGGCATCACTGCGGAAAACGTTGCCGAGAAATACGGCATCACCCGCGAGATGCAGGACCAGATCGGCTACGAGTCCCAGATGAAGGCTGCCAAGGCGATCTCCTCCGGCCGCTTCAAGGACGAGATCGTCCCGATCGAAGTCAAGAAGAAAAAGGAAACCGTGATCTTTGACACCGACGAGCACTGCCGCCCGCAGACCACCCTCGAGGGTCTGGCGAAGCTCCGTCCGGCGTTCAAGAAGGACGGCACGGTCACCGCAGGCAACGCTTCCGGCATCAACGATGCGGGCGCCGCGATGATCATCGCTTCCGAGGATTTCGTCAAGGCGCACGGCCTCAAGCCGCTGGCGAAGATCCGCGCGTTCGGCTCTGTCGGCTGCGATCCGTCCATCATGGGCGTTGGCCCGATCGAGTCCACCCGCCAGGCGCTCAAGCGCGCCGGCCTGACCGTTGCTGATCTCGAGCTGATCGAGTCCAACGAGGCGTTTGCTGCGCAGGCTGCCGCTGTCAACCGCGAGCTTGGCTTCAACATGGACATTGTCAACGTCAACGGCGGCGCGATCGCGCTGGGCCACCCGATCGGCGCTGCAGGCTGCCGCATCACCACCACGCTGATCTACGAAATGATCAAGCGCGACCTGACCCTCGGCCTTGCCACCATGTGCATCGGCGGCGGTATGGGCGAAGCCCTGATCGTCGAGCGCGACGAGCTCTGCAAGTAAGAAATATTTCAGCAGGGGGCGTTATCCGCCCCCTGCCTATAAAAAGTTCTGATCGAATCCCAAATCAAACCAAAGGTTGATTTGGGATCGGGGGAATTCCCCCAAATGACATTTGTCAGTATTTTGGAAAGGAAGTCTTTACCAATGACCGATGTAGTAGTTGAAAAAAAAGGCCATGTAGCGGTCGTTAAGATCGAGCACATGAAGGCGATGAACGCGCTGTCCACCGACATGTACGCGCAGCTGGAAGAGGCGTTCGACGAAGTGGGCAAGATGGACGACGTTTACTGCGTCATCCTGACCGGCTCGTCTACCGTCAACAAGAAGGGCAAGACGGTCAACTCCTTTGTCGCCGGCGCGGATATCGCTCAGATGTCCACCATGACAGTGGAGGAAGGCAAGTTCTTCGGCAACGATTCCAACCGTGTCTGCTGGAAGATCGAGAACTTCAAGCGCCCGGTCATCGCGGCGATCAACGGCTTCTGCCTGGGCGGCGGCTGCGAGCTGGCGATGAGCTGCGACATCCGTCTCGCGTCCGACAACGCCCTGTTCGGCCAGCCGGAAGTCGGCCTCGGCATCACCCCGGGCTGCGGCGGCACGCAGCGCCTCGCCCGCATTGTCGGCCTGGGCAAGGCAAAGGAAATGATCTATACCGCCCGCGGCAACTACACCGCGCAGCAGGCGCTCGAAATGGGCCTTGTCAACTACGTTTATCCGCTCGAAGACCTGATGGATGAGGCCATGAAGCTGGCGGAAGAGATCGCCGCGCAGGCGCCGATCGCGGTTGCGCTGTGCAAGGAAGCCATCAACGTCGGCATGCAGACCGACCTAAACTCCGCCCTGAAGTTTGAGGGCAACGTCTTTGGTCAGTGCTTCGCGACCGAGGACCAGAAATACGGCATGGCTTACTTCCTCGACAAGAGCAAGGAAAAGCCCGCCAAGGAGTTCAAGAATAAGTAAGCGGTTTCATCATCCGAAATTAGAGTGAGAGAGAGGTTTTCATCTATCATGAAAGTATGTGTATTTGGCGCCGGCAACATGGGTGCGCGCATCGCGGAAGTTTTCCTGACCAACGGCCATGAGGTGACAATGCTTGATGTAAAGCAGGAATTCATCGACCGCGGTGTCAAGACCATCACCAACGACCTGTCCTTCCTGGTGAAGAAGGAGAAGATGACCGAGGATCGCAAGAACGAGCTGCTCGCATCCCTCAAGACTTCGCTCGACCGCAAGGCCGCTGCCGACGCTGATTTCGTCATGGAAGTTATCCTCGAGCGTATGGATCTGAAAAAGGATCTGCTCAAGGAGCTGGACGAGATCTGCCCGCCGCACACCATTTTCGCTTCCAATACCTCCGCACTGTCCCCCACCGAGCTGGCGGCTTCCGTCAAGCGCTCGGATAAGGTTATCGGCTGCCACTTCTTCAATCCCGCGCAGATCATGAAGCTGGTCGAGGTTACCCGCGCGATCCAGACCTCGGACGAGACCTTCAAGACCGCGTTCGACCTGATGGCTTCTCTGGGCAAGACCCCTGTTGCCGTACAGGAAGGCCCGGGCTTTGTGGTCAACCGCATCCTGATCCCGATGATGAACGAAGCGATGGGCATTGTTGCCGACGGCATTGCTTCTCCGGCTGATGTTGACATCGCTATGCAGCTCGGCGCCGGCATGAAGTCCGGCCCGCTGCACACCGCCGACCTGGTTGGCCATGATGTCAACCTCGCCATCATGGAAACCCTGTACCGTGAGACCGGCGACCCGAAGTACCGTCCGCATCCGCTGATGCGCAAGATGGTCCGCGCGGGCTGGCTGGGCGTCAAGACCGGCAAGGGCTTCTTCGAGTATGACGAGTACGGCAAAGAAATTGTAAAATAATCCATTAAAGACAACAAAGGCTATTGTGCGCTATGCACAATAGCCTTTGTTGTCTTTGCATTCACTATGATAAATTTGACTTGTTTTCCATCGTTTTTATTCCCTTTCATTGGCGTTTTCGACAAAGTTCTTGTCGGTCTATAGAAATTGTCGATCGAACAGGATATAATATTAAACATCTGGGAAATAAAGTCTTACCAAAGCGGCTGATACCGCAAAGGCTGTTAAATCAGCACACAACGCGGCAAAGATTGCATATCTCGTCCTGTTCAGCCCCAAATGCCCGCTATAAACACTCAGGGTATATAAGCTGGTTTCGGATGATCCCAGCATCACCGCAGCAACGCGGCCGGCATAACTGTCCGGTCCACAGTTCTTCATGATTTCACTGCCCAGCGCCAGCCCGCCGCCGCCGCTGATTGGCTTGAGCAGGGTCAGCGCCGTACACTCCTTCGGGATGCCCAGCAGCTGAAACACGGGCGCTAAAACCGCCGCTGCCAGATCGATCGCGCCGGAAGCGCGCAGCATATAGACCACCGTCAGCATACCTACCATGGTTGGCAGTATGCTCACCGCGGTACGCAGTCCGTTTTTTGCACCATGCAAAAAGGTTGGGAACACATCCACGCCTTTATACAATGCGTATAACCCTACCGCAGCCAACAGTGCAGGAATGAATGCACTTTGCACAACCTGCATAATTCGTTCCCCTCCTGCACATTTTGACGGGTTTTTCAAAAATTAGGAAATATTTTGGAAATAACAGGCAATTCGACAGAATTTGTACTTTGTGTATGCAATAATACAAATTGTAATCCAGACAGATATTTTCCACTATTTTCCTTCCGGAAATACCGGCCGCAGCAGCCTGCCGCTGAGCAGCACGACCGCAACCGAGGCAATCGAGGCACCCCATACCGGCAGCATGATGTCGAACGGTGCAGCGGAGCCACAGGCTGCGCGTACTGCGGCCACCGTGGATGGAATCAGCTGGATGGATGCGGTATTCAGCGTCATCAGGGTCAGCACGGAATCCGGTGCCCCGCGCCTTCCCTCAAGCGTATACAGCCGGTCTACGGCACGCAGCCCAAGCGGTGTAGCTGCATTGGAGAGACCGAGCAAATTGGCTGTCACGTTCGCGCTGACCGCCTCCATAGCCTGTTTATCCTGTGCGGCCTTGCCGAACAGCGGCCGAAGCAGCGGCATCAGCAGCTGCGACAATTTTTCCGCCAAACCGGATGCCTGGAGCAGCTCCATCATGCCGCTCCAAAAACACATCAGCCCGGCAATGCTGATGGCTAATGTGACCGCCTCTGCCGCTCCGGTGCTGACTGCTTGCGTAACTGCGTCGAGCCGTCCGGTTGCTGCGCCGCATACCAGCGCCAGTACCAGAAATGCAACCCAAATCGCAGACAGCATCCAAACCCTCTCCCCTCTCCCGTCCAATCTCCCCTTTCGGGGACTTGGTGATATAAAATGATTTTGATTGAAAAGAAATGAAGGAGTTGTTACACATGAAATCCACTGGTATTGTTCGCAAGGTTGATGAACTTGGGCGTATCGTTCTGCCAATTGAACTGCGCCGCACCATGAACATAGAGGTCAAGGATTCCTTGGAAATTTATGTAGATGGCGATCAAATCGTACTGAAGAAATACGAGCCGTCCTGCATCTTCTGCGGCAACGCAAAGGATATCATTCACTACAAAGGCAAGAACGTTTGCCGCGCTTGTGTGCAAGAGCTTGGGCTGCATTGATCAGGATACGTCCCGACCATACATTACCGTTATCTTTTCACCTGTTTTCAAGGTTTTAGAG
>DXDO01000142.1 GCA_019115425.1 Candidatus Agathobaculum merdigallinarum
ATGTTTAAAAAGATGGTAGCATGGGTTCTCACGGCAGCGTTGCTTGTGCCCATATGGCCGGAGCAGGCGTTTGCAGCTGGCTGGGAGTCAGACTATGGGTTTACAGAACTCCGGACGCAGCAAGCGGATGGCGGAACCTATCATCTGCTCGAGCACATAGATACGGGTGCTCAGGTGGTTTGGCTGGACAACGGCAGCGAAACGCGCGAGTTTGCCGTCGGCTTCCGCACGCCGCCTGAGGACAGCAAGGGCGCAAACCACGTTCTGGAGCATTCGTTGCTGTGCGGCAGCGAACAGTATCCCTTAAACGACCTGATGCATATTTTACAAAACAGCTCGGTTGCACAGGAAATCAACGCCTATACGAGCGAGGACTATACAACCTATGTGTTCTCTACTACGGATGAGCAGGATTTCTACAACCTTGCGGATATCTACACCACCTGTGTGTTGTTTCCGCGCCTGCGCACCGAGCCGAATATCTTCAAGCAGCAGGGCATCCGTACCGAATGGGTAAACGGCATAGCGCAGCATAATGGCATTGTGTACAGCGAGCTGCGCTTGCGCAATCTGGACACTGCGCAGAACTCGCTGAACTTTGTGTCCAGCCAGTTGTACGAAAACTTGTACGGGGATACTTTGCCGACATTTGATGCAGGCGGAGCAATCCCGGACATCCTCGATCTGACCTATGAGGATGTCATTCGGGTTTACAATAGCTATTACACGCCCTCGAATATGCTGGTCTATACGGCGGGCGAGCAGGATATCAGCAAAACGCTTGCCATGCTGGACAAGTATCTTGACCAAACGGACGATCAGAAGCACCCAACGATACAAATTGATGCGGAGCCAGTCGCGCCGTCGCAGCTGGTGCAGGAGTACAATGTCACAAATGCAACGCAGACGGTTGATATCGGCTTTATGGCGCATGGTCCAAGTCTGCTGGACAGCAAAAAGTCCGAGGCATGGGGCGCGCTGGTAACCTATATGCAACAAATGCTTCGCACGCAATTTCCGGACGCATTGGCCTATACCGTAGGCGGCAATGCAGGCGGGGTCTACAATGTCGGTGTCATTCTGTCGCAGGTGCCGATCGCGCAGAAAGATGCGGCAGTCGCGGCAATGCAGCAGGTGCTTGCCGATATCGCGCAGAATGGCATCTCGTCTGATATGCTGAACGACGCGCTCGACCAACAGAAAGAGGCGCAGCAGTTCGGACGCGAGGAAGTGTTTATGGGCTTTGCCTATGCGGAGGACCCGCTGGCCTGTGTTGGCCGTGCGGATGTGATCACCGGCCTGCGGAACGATCCAGACTACTTCAAGACACTGGCTGCTGAATGGATGGATAGCCCATACCAGACCCTTGTGGTTTCTGGCAACGGCGCGACGCAATCGGAAACCTACGAGCCGCAGCTGACCGCGTCGGAATTAGAGCAGGTCAAGCGGGACACCGAGGATTTCAACGCATGGCTCGATCAGTCGGACGATCCGGCTGTGCTTGCCCGCCTGCCGATGCTGGATCTGGAAGATTTTGCGGATGATTCGTTCTCGATGAACCAGACAAGCGAGACCACAGAGGGAGTAACGTATTATTTTAACGAAGAGGAACAGAGCGAAGCTCCGTCCTTTTCGTTATACTTTCCGGTCGAGGTCAAAAACAAGGATGCCGCGCTGTGGTGCCTGCTGTGTGAATTCCTGAATGACCGCATGCAGGCGGCTGGTCTATCAGGATATCTGGGTATGTCTTCGGGCGAGCGGTATGACGATCCGGATACCCTGCACCCGGCGCTTGTCCTTGGTGGGTCTGGTGAAGCGGGCAAGGTGGGGGAGGCTATGCAGGTGCTTGCCGCTTGGCTGCAAAGCCCGCCGCTAGCGGATACGGCCGCGCTGCGTGCCTTTCTGACCGAGCGGAAGAGCGCGCTGCGCGCGCAGTACAGCGACCCGTACTACTATGAATACAGCATGATGCTGCAAGCCAGCACCCAGCCCAATCGGTTCATGGATAGCATTCCTGCGGGCTATGTGGGTGCGTCGATGTCGTATAAGGATTTCATTGATGCGGTGTCAGCCGATCTGGACGGCGACACGGCGCTGCTCGCGCGCATGCGCGCTTTGCTGGATAGCGCGCTGCATCGCACTGGTGTTGCGGCGGAGTTTACCGGCAGTCGTGCGGATTACACCGATTTCCAGCAGGCTGTAGCAGCTTACATTGCTGCGCTGCCCGCGGGGACGGGCGCATCCTCGTGCGAATGGCTGCCGCAGGGCTGGCCGAGTGCGCTGGTGATATCCTCCAACACGCAGGCTTCCAACCATGTGATGCTGGTCGGGGCATTTGAGAACAGGTCGGACAGCATGGCGGTATACGATGTGCTGGGTGCGGTTTTAACGGCAAAGTATATGCTGCCCGAGCTGCGCGACCGGCGCGGCGCGTATGGTGCGACGCTGCGCTTTGAACCGAACGGTGTGACCATGGTGTCTTCCGGTGGTGTAAGCGTGGATGAGGCGATTGCGGTGTTCCGGGGTGCGGCGGCATTTCTGCGCGCGCTGGAACTGGCGCCGAGCGAGCTGGCGGGCTTCAAGGTCAGCGCGGTCAGTGAGTTTGACAACAACGCAGCATGGGAGCGCGCGAGTGGCTTAGGGCTGGCGCGCGCAGGACGCACGCAGGCGGATTACGCAGCGGAACGCGCTGCCATTCTCGCTGTCACTGAGGATGACCTCAAAGCTTGCGCAGACGAACTGGAGCGCATGCTCCAGCAGGCAACCGTGTTTGCGCAAACGACTAAGTCGGCGGCTGGGGTGCAGTATCCGTTTGCAGCGTATGTGGACGCGGACACAGGCAAGGTGACGCCGCAGCTGCGGAGCGATATTTCGGTGTCGAATGATATGACGCCGATCACCCGCGGCGAAGTCGCGGAATTACTGGCGGACTGTCTGGTTGACCAGAGCGCGGCCGAGCAGCCGGATTTGGCACGATTTACTGACGTAATGCCGCGCAGTGCGCAGGCCGATGCGCTGGCCAAGTTGCACGACCGCGGCTTGCTCAATGGCTATGTGGACGGCAGCTACCGTCCACAGGAAAAGATCACCCGTGCGGAGTTTTGTAAAATCGCATCCGCATTGGCGAAGGATAACCCGAAAGCAGGTGAGCAGTCGTTCCGGGATGTGCCGGACAGCTATTGGGCGCATGATGTGATTACCAATATGGCGATGCAGGGCATTCTCGAAGGATATGGTGATGATACCTTCCGCCCGGAGGCGCCGATTACCCACCAACAGGCAACACTGATTCTGCAGCGGCTGGCAAACGCATAAGCGTCAGCGAAAAGACCGCAACAAGAAAACTGTATTTCGTGCAAAAGGCCATGCGGGGCGATATACCCTGCATGGCCTTTCTGCTTTATTTGGCATGATGGTGCACTAGCCTGAAAAAGCATTCGCTGTGTGTCGGCCCGAAAATTATTATAATTCGTTGATTGTTTCGGACACTGCCATATTACAGATTCTTTTTCCGGGGGCCAAAGGGACAATTAGTGCGGTACATACCAGCAGCACCAAAATCCCGCCCACTGAGGAAAGGGGGAGATGCCAAGCTGTGCCCCAATAGTTGGTAATCATCTGCCCATAGAGGAAGTAGTGCAGCGGTAGGCCCAAACCGAAGCCTGCAACGAGCCCCAGCAAGGTGTAGGTGGCAGATTCTGTGGTGATCATCTTTTGAATTTGGCGTCCGTCCATGCCCACGGCACGCATAGCACCGTATTGTCTTGTTCTGGCAGACACACTCATGGCAATGCTGTTTGCCGTATGGATAATGGTAATCAGGGTGATAACCACCAGAAAACCGTACACAAACAGGCAGAACATGAAATAGGTGCTTTGTGTATCCTTGTTTTGGGCCAGACGGTCATAAAAGTCATACTGTCCATTGGCCAAAACTTGAAGCTGATTGACATCTTGCTGTGTGGCGTCTTTGGTCAACTGCACATCCAGAATCGCGTAGGCATCCTTTCCTGTGATTGCGGTAAACAGCATTTCCGAGCAGATCACCGTTGGCTGATCCGACGTGTCAAAGGGACTGTTCTCCAGAACACCGACCACCGTGAGGGAGGTGTTGTCCAACTGGATGACATCGCTCACTTGTAGGGTGTTGCTTTTGTCAAAAACCGTCAGGACACCGGTGCCTTCCCGTACCGCATCCATATTTCCAGACACCAAATCCCCCTCTGCCCACTGGAACTGCTGCGCATCATAGGAGATCAGATCGATTGTACCGGATTTTCCCTCGTACGTTGCGGGGAGACTTTGATACATCCGGCCAAAGGCGCGCTTGACATAGGATTGTTGCGTCACCTCAGCGGCAAAAGATGGATCGATCTCACACTGATTCTCCGGGCTGCTGTAAAAGACATCCGGTGCCCATGGTTGCAGAGGATTGAGGGCAAGTTGAACCCATTGCACAAGAACGGAAAAACTCAGGATCAGGATGATGCTGAGCGCAAAGGAACCGGTCATGAGAAGCAGATTTTTCGGTGAGGATACGGCATGGTGCATGCCGAGGGCCGTCTCAATCTTCAAAAAGCCTTTTCGCACCGGCCGGGACACGGATTTACCTTGAGCGCTTTTCCCGGTGACCGCAGCAACCGGAGAGACGGACGCTGCCCGCCTTGCCGGAGAAAGGGAGGACAGCAGCACCGTCAAAACGCCCACAACAACACCGCTGCAGATCCCGATGGTGCTGACCCCAAAGAGAGGAATCTGCACGAACTCTGCGCCGGCACCAAACCGAAGGAGTGCGCAAAGAAGCCAGGTGATCAGGATACCCAAAACAACCCCGATGGGAACTGCTGTTTTACACCAGAAGAGTGCTTCCAGCCGGACAATGTGCATGATCTGCGCCCGGCTCGCGCCGATACAGCGGAGCATTCCGAAAAATTGAGTCCACTCCGCAGTGCGGCTGTTCAAACTTCCTGCGATCATAAAGACCCCCGCAGCCAAAACCAGCACAAACAGGATCGCGGCTACCAGATAGAGCCCCATCACATACGGATCGCTGCTGAATCCGGTCAGCCCCAAAAGCGCGGTATTCTCGGACAGATTTTCTGCCGTAAATCCATAGGTCTGCTGCAGTTCTGTGATGACCTTGCGGGGATTGGCATCTTCGGTAAAGCGTACAAAACAGACAGGGACAGATTCATACCCCTCCGCTTTGGCAAGGTCTTGAAAGGCGTCCCAGCTGACAAACGCTCCTACCACATCGGCGTCGTCGCTGATGGTGACATCCCCGCCAAATCCCGAAATGGTATAGAGATATTCTCCCGAAGGGGTGTGCAGGGCGATTTCATCGCCTATATTTACATGGAGCAGTTCCTTTGACCGGTTGGAGAGTAAAATTTCTCCCTCGTTTGAGGGACAACTGCCCTCGGTCAGATCGTTATAGATCTTCGTCAGAATTTGATCATCGGCACCGACAATGACACAGGTTTTTCCCTGAATGGAATAGTCTTGGGATAGATCGAAGTTCAAGCCGTCGTATCGCTGGGCGGCGACCACATCCGGCCGCTGGGCAATTTCCGCCACCTGCTGGTCGGAGGGCTCTTTCAGCATCACATGCCAATTCCCGTGACTTTCGATGGCACGCACTTTTTCCATGCGGATGGCCATATCCGCCATACTGAAGATGGTCGTGACCAACAGAACGGAGATGATGATGCACAGCAAGGTCATCCGATTCTGCCGTTTTCGCACCTTAGCGGAGATGGGGATCAGGCTGAGATAGTGTTTCACTCCCGGCACCTCCCGAAGTCGGTCAGTACGCCGTCGGACACCTGCAGGATACGGTCGGCAGTCTGGGAGATGGCACGGCTGTGGGTAATCATCAAAATGGTCTGTTCGTACCTACGGGACGCCTCTTTGAGCAGGGCAATCACCTCGCTCGTGTTCTGCGTATCCAGATTACCGGTCGGCTCGTCGGCCAGAATGAGCGCCGGCCGGGTAATGAGTGCGCGCCCGATGGCGACGCGCTGCTGCTGCCCGCCGGACAGTTGGCTCGGCAGATGGTGACGGCGCTCGCGCAGGCCGAGCACCGTGAGAAGTTCTTCCAGATAGGCTTCGTTTGGTTTCTGGTAATCGAGCAGCACCGGAAAGACGATGTTCTGCTCGACGGTCAGCTCCGGGATGAGATTAAAGCTTTGGAAGATAAAGCCGATGTTGCGGCGGCGGAACACGGTCAGGCTGCGTTCCTTCATCGAAAAAATGTCCTTGCCGTCGATTCGTACCCGACCGCTGGTCGGCGTGTCGAGCGCGCCGATCAGGTTGAGCAGCGTCGATTTGCCCGAGCCGGATTCCCCGACCAAGGCCACAAATTCGCCTTTGGGGACGGAAAACGTCGCGTGCCGCAGGGCATGTACGGCGGTTTCACCGCTGCCGTAGGTTTTGCAAAGGTCTTGGACTTCCAGTAAATTCATGTTGTGATGGCACCTTCTTTCTGTTGCGATAGGAAAAGGGTACCACGGGAACCCTACGATTACAGGACTTGCAGCCTACAATATTGTAGGAATCAGGAGGTTGATCGTAAAAACCGTGCCGCCGCCCAAGACGCTGTCCACCTCGATGGTACCGCTATGCGCTTCGATGATCGTTTTGGCAAGCGGCAACCCCAACCCGACGCCCTGTGTATCCTTGGAGAAGCGGCTGCGGTAAAACCGCTTGAAGATGTGCGGCAAGTCTTCCGAATGGATGCCGCTGCCATTGTCCTGCACCGTGATTTGGACGATCGACGCAAAGGCGTGCCATGTCACCGTGACCGTTTCGCCTGCCTTGGTGTGGTCGAGTGCGTTTTTGATCAGATTGCCGATGGCTTCGCTCAGCCAGTGTGCATCGCAGAACAGGGAGATAGCGTCGTCGCCGGAACAGGACAGCATTGTACCTTGCTGCTGCGCCTGTACGGCAAAGCGACGCTTGACATCCGCTATCAGGTCGGAAAGGTTGTATTCGGACTTGTCCAGCATGATCGTACCTGCGTCCAGCTTGGTGATGGTCAGCAGATTGTGCACCAGCGTTTGAATGCGGTCAAGTTCCTGTTCGGACAGGGCGGTGAATTCCCGGACGGTGTCTGGGTCAACTGGCTGCTGTTGCAAAATGCCGTTGTAGATATTGAGCGCCGCCAGCGGGGTCTTGAGCTGGTGCGAGATGTCGGACAGCGTTTCCTTCATAGACTGTTTAGCGCGGCCTTCGTTTTCTGCGTGGGCATTCAGGATCGCAGCTAGCGAGTTGACCTCGTGGAACAGGCGGTTAAGTTCGCCCTCGTCGTCGCATTCAATGCGCGCGGTGGTATTGCCCGCGAGAAACGAATGCAATTGCTCAATTGCGCGCGCCATAGTCTGGTGTTGTTTCTGAAAATAGCGGTACATGACGGTCAGCACCAGAAGCCCCATGCAGGCGAACGCCGCCGGAAGATACCGCGCGGCTCGTTCGCCGCCTGCCGCGAGTAGCACGGCGGACAGCAGGGCAAAACCAACCGTCAGGGTCAGAACAAGGCAAAACAGACGCTTGATGTGCCGGTCAGTCAGCAGATTCATGGGGTACCTCATTTCGCAGCATTCCATTTGTAGCCCATACGGCGCACGGTAATAATGCGCTTGGGATTGCTGGGGTCATCCTCGATCTTGGCGCGCAGACGTCGGATGTAGACGGTCAGCGTGCTGCTGTCGATATAGTTTTGCTCGCAGTCCCACAGTCTGCCCAGAATCTGTTCGGGTGATAGCACAAGGTTGGGGTGTTCCAGAAAAAAGCACAGCAATTTGTATTCGCTGGCGGTCAGTTCGACCGGTGCGCCGTCCTTGATAACTTCGCGCGTCAGCTGATGCACGGTGATGCCGCCCGATTGGAGCATGTCGTCCGGCCGGCGGAAATCTCCGCTGCGACGCAGCAGCGCGTTGACGCGCGACAGGAAGATCGCCAGTTTGAACGGCTTGGTGATATAATCGTCCCCGCCGATATCCAGCCCCATGATGACATCGGTCTCCTCGTCCGCCGCGGTCAGAAACAGGATAGGTACTTTGGAGTTTTGACGGAACCGGCGGCAAAGGTCAAAGCCAGAACCATCGGGCAGGGTCACATCTAGAATGACTAAATCAAAGCCGCCTGACTGCCAGAGCGTTTCGGCTTCCAGACAGGTGCGGGCGACAATGACTTCATAGCCCTGTTGCCGCAGGGCAAAGGACAAGCCGTGGATTAAACTCAGATCATCTTCGACAAAAAAGATACGTTTCATGGGCGTTCACCGTCCTTGCAGTGGGATAGGATTTATCGTTTTCTATTATAGAGGTTTGCGCATGGATTACAAGCGGCAGCATGAAATACGCAAAACAGCCGCCAGGATATGTCCGGCGGCTGGTGGGGGAGTGCAGCATATTGTATGTGCGGAAACGCATTAGATACTCAGTCTGCGGATAATGGGAATGAAGAAAAGATAAAGTCATTTCGTCTTGTCCTTTCTCAGCCTTTATGCGTGTCCGGTAGATTGTCGTTTTAAGATGAACTTCTGGACGGGATGGTCGAACGCTTCGGTCAGCCGCCCTTCCGTAAAGCCTAAATGCTTGTAGAAAGCGCGCGCTGCTCGCCCATCTGGGTCGTCCTCTCGATAGGTGGTTACAGTGATGTCTTGGTCTGTATCCATCTGTGTCAGCATGAAGGAAACTAGTCGCTGCGCAATGTGCTGTCGCCGGCAGGCCGGGTCGACTGCCAGAAAGCACAGTTCACCCGTTTCCTTGGAAAATAGTAAAATGCCGACGATACGCTTTGCATCAATCGCGCAGATAGCCGAGGACTGCGCGATAAAGTGCAGAACAGTTTCCCGGTGCTCGGCGATGGCTTCGGTGGTCTCCAAGCCGGGAAAGGCATCTCGCACCTGCTCCACTAGTGCCATCCAAGCGTCAATGTCCTGTACTTGTGCCAGCCTGATTTTCATGGTCAAGTTCCTTTCGCAGATCGTTCAGATATAGCTTCTGCTGTCGTTTCAGATATCCGGGGATAAAGGGGCGCATCCACCAGTGCTTGGCGTTCACAGTTTCGGTGCAGGTCAGTCGGGCACCGTCCACTGTCTCCTCGAAGATGCCCTCCCAAGAGCCGGACATGTTGCTATTCTCCATGGTAAAGGCCCAGCGGCGGCACGGCTCGAAGGCGGTGACTGTAAAGTTGGTGGCGTAACCGCTTTTGGTGTGTTCGATGAAGTGGGTTTCGTCTACGACTTCCACTCGCGCAAGGTTGCTGCGCCATGCGGTGCGGATAAGATCGGTCACCGTTTGCCATACCTGTTCGACAGGGCAGGGGAAGTGGACTGTCACTTTGGAAGTTGGCATGCGATCACTCCTTTATCCGTTTCTTGCGCAGCATGGATTGCCCGCCGCAGCAACCGGGACAGTAACCGCCCATAGTACACAGGCCGCAGTGCAGTCCACACAGCGAAAAACGGGTTTCTGTTCGTGTAAAACTTTTATGTTATCCTCCTGACCGGCTGACGGATGACGGTTTTCAGTCGCTCCGGCTTACACCGCCGCACATCGCTCAGGTAAATCTCGTGGTGGAAGCGGTTTTCGCTGAAGTCTGCCGCGTAGCCCTGCGCTTTGGCGTATTGCTCCATGGCGGTCACGGTGGCGGGTTCATCATCATAAGGGCCGATGTGCATGCACTGGACGCACAGCCCTTCCCCCCATGAGAAAAACTCTACCGCGGAGAAATCCTGTTGTTTTTTCTCCGTTGCTTCCTGGATAGCCCACTTAAAGGCCTCTTCTGTCACAAACTCCGGCAGACGGATGAGTGAGATCCACTGAAAATCCTTTTTGCGCGTGTAGTCTACGCCTTGGATGCCGTCTTGCCACCATAGTCCTTCCAGCGGCGGAACCACATAGTCAAAGTACCCTTCCAGCTTGTGTTTACCCATCTTACTCGTCTTGATGGTGAACGCCACGGCATAGAGCATGCCGATGGCCTGCTTGTATGCGCCGCCCTCCTCGTTGGGATCGCCTTGTCCCCGCACCGCCAGAAAGTTCATGGCGGGTAAGGTGATGATGCCCGGCGTCTGGGGCGGCAGATAGAATTCTTTGTATTCTTTCTTGTAATCAAAGGGCATCGCTCGGCACCTCTTTCCAGTTTTCCAGCCGCGCGGCGACAGACGCGCGGAACTCCGTTTCGCTCAGCGCCGGATCGCGCACCTGTTCCCATAGTGCGCAGGGCGCGTCGGCGCAGCCGCCGCAGCCGGTGCGGTGTTTGCGGTTAACT
>DXDO01000143.1 GCA_019115425.1 Candidatus Agathobaculum merdigallinarum
TAGCATCATCCATCAGCGCATTCAGCGCATCCTCGCCGAAATCCAGCGCTTCCTGCTGCACACCGTTCTTGATATCCGATATGAGTTTGTCCCCTGCATCGGATGCCGTCTGTTTTACATTGTCCTTCAAAGTTTTGGTAATGGTACTGCCAAACGACTTTGCATCCTGCTTGAGCTTGTCAAAAGCGTCCTGTGCCTGCTTGGTTGCGTCCATGGACTTCTGCGCCGCACCATCCTGTCCAAACAGCATGGACACCTTATTGATCACGCCTACGGTCAGGTTGATCCCTGCGCGGTATTTGCTGTATTCGGACACCTGATCTGTAAACGCCTCCTGGTCGCTCAGCGGCTCGGACACTGTGACCGTCGTCGGGTTTTCCCCGATTTCAAAGTCATACAGATGAAAACCGTCATTCTGTGACAGTGTCAGATTATTGATAAAGTAGCGTTCAAACTGTGTCTTCGCATCCTCTTCGGTCACGCCGTACAAACCGAAATCACCGACCAGCTCCGTACTGTAATAGGACAGCGCTGACCGGGCCGCGCTGTTCATCGAACTGCGTACCATCTGCCGTGCGAGAAGGATGCGGGATGCATCGATAAACAGGCCACCTAACAGCACAATACTGAACAATACGATGATGCAGAACACTGTCACCGCACCTTTTTCCCGTTTACGCACCGGTTTTCCCCCTTTTTACTGGAACCAATCCATAATCGGGCCCAGTTTATCTTTAATCACATCCCAAAGGTCCTGCGCGACCAAAATGCCGAGATCAAGCGTGCGGATATATTCCGCTGGTTCGCTGACCGCTGCGCGCACCCGTACAGTAATATCCAGATCGTCTCCCAGGTACTGGGTAATTCCGGCGATAGGAATATCGACATCTTTTGTGATCTCCACCGTGACAAACCGCTGAAAAATCGTGTTTTCAAACTCCACGCTGACATGCTCGGAGCCGCTGCCTACCATGCTCTGAGGGATCATCTCTTTCAGTTTTTGCTCTGCCCAAGCCTTTATCGTGCTTTTCTTCGCCTCCATATTGCTGCCCGCGCCGCTCAGCTCGCCGAGACGGTAATACACACTCTGATCGTCCACACCTGAACGGGTCCCGTCCATCTGAACCGAAGTGTCCGTCCACATTGCCGCCCCCTGCTGCGCCGCCTGCTGGGCGATATAGGTGATGACAACATTCTGATACAGCAGCAGGAACGAAGATATAATGGCGAACACAATCATGATGATCGCGCTCATGACGATCGCCGCTTCCACTGTATAGGAGCCTTTTTCCCGCATACTGTTCCTCCTTTTCATTTGACTCTACAACCTGCTTGAGTCGGCGCACGATAGACTCGCGCGCCCAGTCAAACGGGTAGTACTTAGGTGCCGCTGTCAGGTGTTTGATTGATATTGCCAAGATCGTTAACATTCCCATCAGAAAACAGTTGCTCTGTCAGCCGACTCACAAACCCTACTATCGCTTTCCGGAATATCAACGCAATCGCAATCAGCACCGCAATGATGACTACCACTTCGATAGTCTCCATGCCGTCCTCTTCCTTCCAAAAACGCTTCCAGAACTCCTTCATACTCTTTCCCCTCCCTTCTGTTATCCTGATTCACCTTTCTATATCATCAAGCATGTTTTACATACTCATGATCGATAAAATCGCCGGCAGCGCCACGACCATCATAATACCCAGCATCATAATCGCCATGGGCAACATCATCTTGCTCGATGCCTGCTCACCCAGCCGGCGCGCGGCCGATTTGCGCATCTCCCAGCATTCATTTGCCTGCGCTTGCAACGTCAGTACCAGTTCATTGCCGCCTTTGCGAATGTTCAGGATGATAACCGATACAAATTTGATAATCTCCTTGATATGGCACCTGCGTCCGAACTCCTCATAAGCGACCTCGATCGGCTTTCCCGCGCGAATATCCGCCATGCAGATCTGCAGTTCACGCCCCAATATACTGTCCGTTTTGCTCTCGTCTGCAATCTTTTCCCACGCGCGCGGAATGGTCATACCGGCATTGACCAACAGCACAAGTTTGTTGATGAATTCCGGGAATTCAATGCGCAGCTTGGTGCGCCGATCCTCGATTTTGCTGTCCAGATTTTTATCCTCAAGCAGCGGCAGACCTGCGGCCGCAAAAAAACTGCCCGCGACCATAACCGCACCCGTCTGCCAGTCGCCTCCCGAAGCCAGCACCAGCGCAAACAGGTTCAGGAAGAAAAATCCCAGCAATCCCATCAGCCATCTCGTGGCCGTATGGATCTGCATATAATAATCCTGATACTCGACGCTGTACAATTCGCCCACCTTGCTGCGCACATTGTTCTCATAGCGCTGCGCCGTATGCTTAAAGCCAGCCGGGACACGGCTCATAACCGGGAAGCGCTGCATCAGCCACAACCCAATCCCCAAGTATTTTTTGGTATGGAATTGTTTTTCGTCCAGCGGCTGGAGGTAGTCATCGTAAACGCCGCGCGAACCGCGCCACGCGATGAGCATTACCAAAACCGCCGCCAGCAGCAAAGCTGCCGCCGCAGCACTGATCACAACAACCATGCTCACACCTCAATATCCATAATTTTTTCACCGATAAAAAACGCAGCGACAAACATGATAATGGAGATCGTCATTACAACAGTTCCCTGCAGCGTATGAAACACTGGCGCCATATAATCGGGAGACGTAACACTCAGCAGCAGAACCATCACGATCGGCATCGCACACAGAATACGCGACTCGAACTTTTTTGCCTCAATCGAGGTCTCAATCTCGTTTTTGGTCTCAATTTTGTCGCTGATGATCTGCGATGTGTTGCGGATCACTTCGATCAGGTTGCCGCCCGAACGGTTGCACGTCCGGATGACATCAGAGAAACTGGTCACATCATCCAGATGCGCCCGCTCAGCGAACTGCGCAACTGCATCTTCGACGGTTTCACCCATCTCCAATTCGCGCACGATATAGCGCACTTCCTGCATAATCGGTGTCTCCGGATCCGGATACAGCACCTGCAAATCCCTCGCTGCATCACCGAATGCGCTCGCCAGCGAGCGCCCGGCCACCATGGACGATGAAAGCGAGTACAGCAGGTCTTTGAACTGCACGTTGAGCATCTTTTTCCTGCTTTTGATGATCTGCATGGTCCGGATGCGCGGAAAGCGCAGGCTGAACAGCGCCAGCAGCAGCGACAGGATGATATTTTGATAAAAGATCATCCCAACCGCAAAGATCGCAACCGCCGCCAACAGGATGTTCATGACCCGCTCGCCGCGCTGCATGATATAGACGTTGTAATCTGTCAGGCCATCCGCGCGCGGCTGCATTTCTTCTTTCTTTCGTTTTTCTCGCTTCATGCTGATCCCCCTGTTCAGATCCGGCAGACCAGGCCGGCCGATCGGAACTTCTCCGTCTGCTGCATGCTGTTCTCCGTCCGCCTGAGTTCACCAATAATATTGCCCTTATCATCCTCCCCCTGCTCCTCGAATCGGTACAGCGGGTTGCGCCGGATCTCCCCATCCTGATAGCTGAGCACTTCCGTGATCTCGAGGACCCTGCGGGAATGGTCGCGAAGCCGCCCGAGATGGATGATAATATCGACCGCCGAGGCAATCTGCTGCCGGATTGCTTCGATGGGAAAATCCGCCCCTGTCAGCACCATCGTCTCCAGGCGGCTGAGCATATCCTTCGCTGAGTTGGCATGGCCGGTCGAAAGTGAACCATCATGGCCGGTATTCATCGCCTGAAGCATATCGAGCGCTTCCGGGCCGCGCACCTCACCTACCACAATGCGATCCGGGCGCATACGCAGCGAGGATTTAATCAGGTCGCGGATTGTGATTTCACCTCTCCCCTCCATATTCGCATTGCGCGCTTCCAACCGCACAAGGTTGGGGATACCCTGAATCTGCAATTCCGCCGAATCTTCGATGGTAATAATGCGTTCCGTTGCTGGAATGAAGTTTGACAATGCGTTCAGAAACGTCGTCTTACCCGAACCCGTGCCGCCGCTGATAAAGATATTGAATTTCGCCAGCACAAGGTCGCGTAAAAAATTCGCCACCTGTGGTGTAAGTGAACCCAGTTCGATCAGCCGCGAGATTGTCAGGGGCGACTCAGGGAATTTACGGATCGTAACCGTTGGC
The DNA here is from genome assembly GCA_019115425.1 of Candidatus Agathobaculum merdigallinarum. GTDB lineage: Bacteria > Bacillota > Clostridia > Oscillospirales > Butyricicoccaceae > Agathobaculum > Agathobaculum merdigallinarum. Next base: position 4,164 of record DXDO01000143.1, read on the forward strand.
CCGCTCAGCGCGATCGGCGGAAGCACAATATTCACGCGCGAGCCGTCTTTCAGGCGGGCATCTACGATGGGCGTAGACTCGTTTACCTGCCTGTTGATCGGCTCCACGATATTCTGTATCACATCTTCCAACCGTTTTTGATCACGGAAGTGCACAGTGGAGCGATACAGCTCGCCCGATTTCTCATAAAAGATATTGTCCGGCCCATTTACCATGATCTCGGTGACCTGCGGGTCATCCAGCAGCGGCTGCAGCACATCGAGGCCGCGCATGGACTGGAACACACCATCCATAATCGTCTTTTTGTCTTTGATCGACAAATACTGCTCACGCGACCGCTCTGCAATGATGTCAGCGATCGCACTACGCACATCTTCATCGGATATGCGCCGCGTTAAATCAATACGGTCGGACAGGATTTGCCTGACCTGCGCGATCAGTTCCTGTAAATCTTCCATAACCCATTACCCCCTCAGCCATTCCTGCGCGATACGGGTCAGTACCGGCGGCACAGGAGCTGTGCTGAAACATTGATCCAGCGACGCATAGACCGCGTCACAGGGAACGGATGCGTCTCCGGCTTTGTCCGATCTGTTCTGCACATACAGCAGCCGGCTTGCCAATGCACTCATTTGCGCCGATTGCAGATCCAGCTCCCTGCGAAACGCCTGGAGCTTTCTCTCCGCGCTGTCCCCCATCTGCACCGGTACCAGTACATGGTCGCAGCGCTGCAGCAGGCCAACTTTATCCGCATTCAGCTCCCCGTCAAAGTCAATGATGATGACATCCGCCATAACCATCCCTGACAGCGTGGTCAGGAGACGATGCGCTTTATCTATGCCTATATCATTCCACTCGAGCGTGCTTTCGGGTGCCGCGAACATACTGACCCCGTTTTGCTCCTCCTGAACCGTATTGGCGCGGATCGGCGGTTCCAAATTCGCACCTTTGGTATCCAACACAAGAAACACATTCGACAGGCTCTGTCCCTGCGCACCGTCCCGCTGGAACGAACTGATGTACTCCATATTCAGGTAAAATGCTTTTGCGCCGGCCTTTACTGCCGCCCTGCTCAACAGTAGTGCAAACGCAGTCTTTCCCACGCCTCCTATTGGCGAATAGACTCCCCAGATTCGTGCAGCAGTGCTCCCCTTCGAGCGCGCATATGGCTGCCCGGTCTCCTGTTCATATGCCTGCAGCAGCTGAGCAATCAGATTATCGGTCTTTTGGAACTTGTTGACGTGCAGCCAGCCGTCCGTTTCACCGCCGTCACTCTGCTCGCACAACAAAATCCTGACCTTGGCATTGATTTTCTCCGTTATAAGCTGCTGGAACTGCTCGCTGACCGCTAATATATCGATCCGCGCGTTCCCGTCCCGGACTGCATTTTCCAGTTTTTCAAATTCGGAAAACGTATGCAGCTGAAACATATTCCGTTTGCTGAGCAGATACATCGACAGCCGTTCGAGATATACCGCATCGTCATCCGCCAGATACAGTTCAATCTTGTTCACCATGACGCCTTACGCAAACACATGCCACGTCTGCGTGCTTCCCTCCTTTTATGATGTATACCCTTCCGCTATCTGTTCCTGCTCGCGCAGCGTTCTTCTCAGGCGGCTGAGCGTGACCGGGGTCATGCCGAGGAATGAGGCAATATATTTATTCCTCACCTGCCCAATCAGCCCAGGATATGCCTTACAGAACCATAGATAGCGCTCCATCGCGGAATGCTGACACACCATGTTCTTTACCTCCCAATGCTGCTTGAGTGCATCGCGTAACATGGCGTTGTAAATACCGATCAGTTGCGGATACTCTTTCATCAGTTTTTCGACCACATCCTCCGCCATACAAAGCAGGTCACAGTCGGATAATGCTTCAATACTGATCTGAGACGGGGCGTTGTTGGAATCGGGGGACATTGCCGGGGTGCCGCACCGGAAAGCAAGGCAATCCGTAATATCATAGCTGTTGACATCCAGAAAAAATCCTCTCAGAATTCCTTTTACCAGAAACACGAATTCCCGCTGCCGTTCCCCTTCCCGGATCAGCATCTCCCCCTTATTAAGATGCCGATACTCCGTAACATTCAGAAGAGCCTGTACCAGCTCCATATCGGAAATATGTAGTACATCAGTAAAAAACGATTTAGCCTGCAATACCCATCCCCCATTCCCTGTTTATTACATTTCAACACATTGTTATTATACTTGACGAGAGAAAAAAGCGCATTATCATATGTTAATTCCTGTCAGCTTTTGAAAGGTTTTAAATCTTTAATCAAAATCCAAGCACATTGGGTATGTATACATCCAAACAACAACCATTTTTTCTCAAAATGTATAATTTCTATCAGGCATAGCAGTTAGAACCCTATGAATCCACCTGATTTCTGACCATAAGTTCAATTTCACTACAAGTCAACTGGCAGGCAGAATTTTCCTTGATCATTCTGCCTGCCAGTTGACTGATTGAACCATATTCAGTGTCTTATATACGGTTACTGCCAAAGATCCGGGGCATTATAATTCGAATTGGCTTTCGACCACATCCCACAAATCGCCTACAACATTGGAACGAAGAATATTTCGTATTTTTTCTATTGTAAGTGTCTCTTGGGTTCTTCCATATGTGTCAACAATATCTCCATTTTTGTCATAAAATGTCCCCCAAGATACGACCTGCTGCGTTTCAAAATCGAGATGATAATTGCGTTCTACCGATTTTACCTCCGGCTGATCAATGATGCTGAAACTGTTATCTTTCCAGCATATTTCAAGCTCTTTCAACTCGGCGGTGTTGGCCTGATAGACACAATCATAAACATAGTCAATGCTGTCAGTAAGATATTCCGCCCCAACGATACGGTTTTGTTCGTCATATGTATACTTTTCTGTCCGTACCAAGTCGCCATTTCTATTCGTAGCTTCTTCAAAAACACAGTTATTATTTGTATCATACCGATAACTTGTCTCTTGTTTTATTTTCGCAAATTGCAAGTGCAAGTTGGACACCCGCACGGTAAAAATTAGTTAGCTGACAGAAGCGGCGTAGACAGAATCCAGGAAC
>DXDO01000144.1 GCA_019115425.1 Candidatus Agathobaculum merdigallinarum
ATTGTATATTTTCTTCTACTTAATACAATTAGTAAAATTCAAACAACCTCCCTGCTGCGCCCATTTCATCAAACAGCAGGAACCGCCCGACGAATGCCGCCGCAGCACACAGCATCAAATCTCTCGCGCACCCATTTTTCTGCCCTGTACCGCGTTTAAAAAAATAAGATACTATACGAAACAATAGTAATCCCAGCACTGCGCCCAGCGCATTCAGCAACAAATCATCCACATCCGTGCGCCGGTTATTGAGCAGTTGGCTTAATTCGATCACGAGCGAAACCAACAGCCCGCACGCCGCAACACACCTGACACTATCCCATTTCCGGCAAAAGGCGGGCAGCAGTACGCCCAGCGGCAGAAACAACACGATATTGAGCAGATGGCCGGTCGGATCGATCCCCTGCGAAAAAGGCAGCAGATTGACCTGCGCCGGATTCCATTCCAGCCCGTACCATAGTGCATCAGAAAGCGTCCCAGCGCCGGTCACATGCAGCATACCAAAGAGATAGCCGAGCAGCAATGCCATCTGCCAGACCGAAAGCCCATTTTCCTGCCCACACCGCTTATCCCGCACGCGCGTTAGAACGTACACCGCCGTACCCGGCGCCAATACGGTCAATAGTTCATATCCGGTCAGCAGCCATTGTTTCATTGGTATCCCTCCCTGTGCATTCAGGATACCAGAAAATTCTTAAGCGCTTCGGCAGATCATTCTTAAGAATTACGAAAGGCGGCCGCTCCGAGTACCACTTCACAGCTCCGTCTGTTGTTCTCCCGTGGCCTGCTCCTCGTTTTTGATCTCCCAATGGATGAGCAGCGTCAGCGCGGCCCGCAGTAGGATGATCGCGCCGACAAGTAATATCTCTGTGAACTCGCGCACGACCACTGTGCGCAGGATCTCGCTGCCCAGCTTGAACTCCAGCCCCAGCGCCATGCCCTTGGCGAGCCGCAGTCGGGTCATCGGATCACGCCGGATACAGCCCACAATCCCCAGTATACCCGTAACCACAATGACAGCCACACCTGTGTATTCAAACAGCAGTATCGCCCCATCGGTTAACACCGCCAGCGCCGTATGCAGTCCCGCCATATCTACCACTCCCCTGCTCGGATATCCCATAGTATGCCGCGTTGAGCTGTGCGCATACAAAAAGGACTGCAAAGCAGCCCTTTTTGTAAAGAAAATCCTTTAGCCGATCTGCGGCAGGGTATCGAAGCCCACCTGCAATTCCTCGTCTGTGGGCACATGGTTTTTCATCATGCCGTTGTGGTAGGCCTCGTACGCCGACATATCGAAGTAGCCCGTGCCGGTCAGTCCGAACAGGATGGTCTTGGCCTCGCCAGTCTCTCTGCATTTCAGCGCCTCGTCGATCGCGCAGCGGATCGCGTGCGAGGATTCGGGCGCGGGCAGGATGGTCTCGACCTTGGCGAACTGCACCGCTGCGTCAAACACATCGGTCTGCTTAACGGATATCGCTTCCATGTAGCCGTCATGATACAGTTTGGACAGGATCGGGCTCATGCCATGGTAGCGCAGGCCGCCCGCGTGGTTGGCCGCCGGCATAAAGCCGTTGCCCAGCGTATACATGCGCGCGAGCGGGGTGACGTGGCCGGTGTCACAGAAGTCATAGGCGTACTTGCCACGCGTAAACGATGGGCAGGACGCAGGCTCGACCGCAATGATACGTGGATCAGCCTTGCCGGTCAGCTTATCCTGCATGAACGGCGCGATCAGGCCGCCGAGGTTGGAGCCGCCGCCCGCGCAGCCGATGACGATGTCCGGATATTCGTCCAGCATCTCCATCGCCTGTTTACTCTCGAGACCAATGATCGACTGGTGCAGCAGCACCTGATTGAGCACCGAGCCGAGCACATAGCGGTACCCCTCATGCGTGGTCGCGACCTCGACCGCTTCCGAAATCGCGCAGCCGAGCGATCCTCCGGTGTTCGGGTCGTGTGCAAGGATGGCGCGGCCTGCCTCGGTCGTGTTCGATGGTGAAGGCGTCACATCCGCGCCGAAGGTCTGCATGACCGCCTTTCGATAAGGCTTCTGCTCATAGGACACCTTTACCATATAGACCTTGAGGTCCAGCCCGAAGTACGCGCACGCCTCGGAGAGCGCCGTGCCCCACTGGCCGGCTCCTGTCTCGGTCGTCAGGCCCTTGAGGCCCTGCTCCTTGGCGTAATACGCCTGCGCAATAGCGGAATTGAGCTTGTGTGAGCCGGAGGTGTTGTTGCCCTCGAACTTGTAGTAGATTTTCGCCGGTGTATCGAGTGCCTTTTCCAGATTATATGCGCGGCACAGCGGCGACGGCCGGTACAGCTTATACATATCAAGGATCGGCTCGGGGATATCGAAATACCGTGTGGTGCAGTCCAGCTCCTGCTGGGCGAGCTTTTCACAGAAGATCGGGTACAGCGCTTCGACGGGAAGCGGCTCGTGCGTGCCGGGGTGGATCAACGGGTCGGGCTGTTCCTTCATATCGGCGCGCAGGTTATACCACTGCCCCGGCATCTGGTCTTCGGTTAAATACAGTCTGTGCGGAATCTTCGCCATGGTAAGTTCTCTCCTTTAGTATGATATGATATTTGTCAGCGCCGGAATTGGAATACAAAAGGCTCCTGCCCCATGTATTCCATGGGACAGGAGCCTGAAAACAGCTCTTGCGGTACCACCCAAGTTGACGCAGAATGCGCCCGCTCACTTTCGCGCATCCGACAATGCACGCTCCCCTGATAACGGGCGGAGTCCCCGTCGCAGATACTCGGGATGTGATCCCTTTCGCCTTGCCCTGATAAAGTCCATTCACTGGGTCCTTGCCTGCCGCGATCGCACCGCCCGCGGCTCTCTGAGAGGTTTGGTCTCCCTGCTACTCGTCTTCGTCATTGGTTTTTCGGTATGGTCACAGTATATTCGCAATCAAAGGGTTTGTCAAGCACATTTTGAGAATTTATATAAATTATTATGGTGATATTTTCTTGTCATAATAGTTTTTATTCTTTGGGATCGCCTTCCGGCCTGCCTGCCAGCTCGTCGAGGCGCTTTTCCAGTTTTTCGATGCGGCAGATCAAACCATACAGCGCCCAGACCAGCAGGGCGAGCGGAACAGGCACGAGGAACGCCGCCAGCATCGAATCTGACGCCCCCAGCGCGCTTATGATGTCCACGAATAGAAAGATCACCAGAAAACAGATGACGTAAATCCCCAAAAACGTACCGAGCTTTTTCATCCTGCGCGCCCCCTTTTTCTTTATCTTAGCCAATGGATCATATACGGTCAATCCGCAAAACAGACAAAAGCGCGGCACATTTATTGCCGCGCCGACGCGGCTGTGCTATAATCAAAGCCGGACAGAAAATCCGATGAAAGGAGAGCGCGCCATGCGTATGATCGAGGGCGAAAACGAGCTGCTGCTGACCTGCATGGAAACGCCGGACGGTGTTTCCGTGCTCCGCTGCGAAACGCGGGACGATGACGTGCGCCTGCCGGACGAGATCGGCGGCGCGCCGGTCGTGTCGCTCGGCGGCTACGCGCTCAGCGAGCGCGCGCCCGACCTCACAGGCCGCGGCACCTTCCGCGTGCGCGTGACCTGCGGCGGGCCGGAGCCTGTACACGACGCAAACGCTATCCGCGCGGTCACGCTGCCGAAACACCTGCAAAGCGTGGGAAGCTATGCGTTTTACAACTGCCGCCGGCTGGAAACCCTGACCCTTTCGGGCGATCTGAGCGATTTCGGCGGCGATGCGCTGATGAACTGCCGCGCGCTGCGGCATATCCGGCTGCATGCTGATCCCGCCGCGCCTACCTGCCTGCACCGCGTACTCGGCGAGCACGCAGGCGAGCTGGACGTGATGTTCCTGCATGGCGGCGCGCGCATCCGCCTGCTGTTCCCCGCCTACTCCGAAGAGCTGGAAACACTTGCGCCCGCGCACATCTTCCAGCGCCGCATCCACGGCGCGGGGTACGGCTACCGCCAATGCTTTGAAAGCGGCGTGCTCCATTTCCGCGGCTACGACCTCGCGCTGGAAAGCCTGCTCGACCGCCACGACTTCAGCGTGGCCGCCCGCGTGGCCGTGCGGCGGCTCGCCGCGCCGTATCAGCTGGCGGACGCTGCCCGCGCTGCGTATCTGGACTGCCTGCGCGCCCACGGCGGCGCGCTCGCGCGCGGCTGCGCCGCAGCCGGGGAAAGCGCCGCGCTCAGCTTCCTGCTGTCGCTCGGCGTGCTCTCGCGCGAGGACATCGCCGCCGCCTGCGATACCGCCCGCGAGAAGGAGCAGACCGCCGCGCTGTCCGTACTGCTGGCCGCCCTCGGGCAGAACATCCCCAAGGGACGGGCAAAATCGTTTGACCTGTGACGAGCGGCGCGTCCCGTAGAAAGCATCCCAAACCGCCCAAGGAGGTGTCCCATGCCCCAAAGCGAACGCTGGCGCAAAATCGGACGCGAGATCCTGTTTTCCGCCCGCACCGAACTGTATATGAGCCTGCCCTTTCTGGACGAGGCGGTCTCCGCGCTTGCGGTCGCGGACGAGGGGTATGACACCGCCACCCTCGCGACCGACATGAAGCACCTGTATTTCAGCGGCGCGTGGCTGGCCCAGCAGCTCGAGCACGCGCGCACGCTGGTCAACCGCGCCTACCTGCACACCGTGTTCCACTGCCTGCTGCGCCATCCCGCCAAGGCGAAAAACCGCGACACGCCGCTGTGGGACCTTGCGTGCGATATCGCGGTCGAAAGCATGCTCGATTCGCTCGACTACCGCTGTTTGCGCGAGGATAAGCCCTCCGTCCGGCGGCAGAACGTCTACCGCCGGCTGCGCGCAGCCATGCCCGTGCTGACCGCCGAGGCGGTTTACCGCCAGTTCCGGCGCGAACGCCTGAACTCCTACGACTGCGCCACGCTCGCCCGCGTGTTCTATGTGGACGACCACACGCTGTGGCCCGCGTCGGACGACGGCGGGCAGGACCGGCAGTGGCAGCAGACCGCCGCGCGCACCCAGACCGCGATGGAGACCGTGTTCAACAACCAGGCTGCGGGCGGCGACGCCGTGCGCGAGCAGCTCTCGGTCTCCGCGCAGCCGACGACCGACTACCGCGCGTTCCTGCGCCGGTTCGCCGCGCTGCGCGAAGAGGTCGCGATCGACGCGGATTCGTTCGACTACGGCTACTATGCCTACGGCCTGCGGCACTATGGCAACATGCCGCTGATCGAGCCGCTCGAGACGCGCGAGGTGCGCAAGATCGAGGATTTTGTCATCGCGATCGACACCTCAATGTCCACCTCGGGCGAGCTGGTGCGGCAGTTTTTATCCTACACCTATTCGCTGCTCATGGACAGCGAGAGCTTTTTCCGGCATATCAACCTGCGCATTTTGCAGTGCGACGACCAGCTCCGCTCGGACAAGCGCATCACAAACGAGCGCGACCTGCGCGACTATATGGATCACTTTGAGCTGATCGGCCAGTCCGCCACCGACTTCCGTCCGGTGTTCGAGCACGTCGACCGTCTGGTCAGCGAGGGCGCGTTCCACCATCTGCGCGGGATCATCTACTTTACCGATGGGCTGGGGATCTACCCGAAAAAGCGGCCCAAATACGACGCCGCTTTCGTCATGCTCGAGGGCGAAGCGTACCCTGAAAACGTCCCGCCCTGGGGCATCCGCGCCATATTGCGCGAAGCGGAGATCGTCTCGTCCTCATAGGAGCGTACACCTGCCTGCCACCCTGCCGACCAAATACAAGGAGCCTGTTTATGAATATCAAACGAGCCAAAAACGAGATCAAAAACGCGCTGCGCGCCTATCTCGCGCGCGACGAGTTCGGCGCGTACCGTATCCCGCCCATCCGGCAGCGCCCCATCCTGCTCATGGGTCCGCCGGGCATCGGCAAGACCCAGATCATGGAGCAGATCGCGGACGAGACCCATGTGGGGCTGGTGTCCTATACGCTGACCCACCACACGCGCCAGTCCGCGCTCGGCCTGCCCTACATCGAGCACCAGAAGTTCGGCGGGCAGGAATACGCGGTCACGGCCTACACCATGAGCGA